>JAQYVG010000213.1 GCA_030145595.1 Desulfobacterales bacterium
GTATAGGCTCGATCAATATATACGAACGAGTCGCGCCAGGGCGGGCCTGTTATCCTGTCTAAGAAATTCAATGGTTTGGGGAGAGAAGAATATCTGCACGCAAGTTTATCCGCTATTAATCACGGAAAATGAGGGAAGCTCCTTGGATAGTCATAGTTCTCTTTTGATTTTTTATGCTGTTTTATCGATGCTTGCATAAGCTTCTAAACGTTGGAACTCTGTTTCAAGTCTTCCAAGGAACTCAAAACCTTCTTCTAAAATTTCTGATTCCCCTATCTTTTCAAGTTTAAACGCAATTTTGGAGAGTTCATCTGCCGTCAGATTTGCCGCGCCCCCTTTAATTGAATGCGCCTCTCTTCTGACCAAGTCTGCATCTCCATCAGATACGGCCTGGCGTAATGTTTCAATTTGACCCCTGACATTCTCCAAAAAACCATCAAGGACTCCAACAAAAAACTCCTTATCTCCATCAAATTCCGCCACAGCCTTTTCAAAATTAATCGGGGCAACATCTTTGGATTGATGATTGATGATTGATGATTGATGATTGACGGAGCGAAGCGTAGATCCCGATTTATCGGGGACGACTGACGATTGATGATTGACGGCTGAATCATCAATCCGTTTGATCCATTTATTTACTATGTCCAAAAGTTCCTTTCTCCTGAAAGGCTTGGTTATGTAGTCATCCATTCCTGCCTCAAGGCATTTTTCTCTGTAACCTTGCAGTGCATGCGCCGTCATGGCGATTATTGGAATCCCTTCCGGTTCAGTTGAATCTCTTTTATCTCCTATTTCGCTGAGTTCTATTTCTAAATCTCGGATTGCTTTTGTAGCTTCATAACCGCCCATTACGGGCATCTGTATATCCATCAAAATGAGATCATGTTGTTTGCGCTTAAATGCCTCTACGGCCTGCTGACCGTTCTCCGCCAGGTCTACCTGGTACCCTGCTGTCTGCAGATGCATCATAGCCAGTTCCTGATTCGTCGGATAGTCCTCTACTAAAAGGATCTGTACCTCTTTCCTATCATCCTCGACTATCGTATGTCTGGTAACAAGTTTTTGACCCTTAAGATTCTCCTCTTTCGAAATACCCAAAACAGACTCAATAGCTTTACGCAGATCATCCTGCCTAATCGGCTTGGCTAAATATCCATCAATGCCTATATCCCGGCAATTTTTAGCGTCTCCTATCTTTCCAATAGAGGTGAGGACTATGATGGGGATTTCTGCCAAAGTTTCCACTTTTTTTATCTCTTTAGCCACATCAAAATCTGTAATCCCGGGAACATGAAAGTCTGTCAAAATCAGGTTGAATGGTTCTTCAGGCAAAACAGACTCCCTGAGAACGGACAGAGCATCTTTCCCGCTGTAAGTCTCAATCCGGCAACCCCAGGATTTAAGATATTCCGTCAGAACAAATTGGTTGGTCTGGTTGTCATCAACCACCATTACCCTTACATCTTTCAGACGTATCTTTTCTTTTTTCGGGACGGCAACATGATCTTTTTGCTTGTTAAAAACAGCTGTGAACCAAAACGTACTCCCCTTACCCTCCTCACTCTCTACACCAATTTCCCCTCCCATCATTTCTGCCAATTGTTTGGATATGGTGGTTCCTAATCCGGTCCCCCCGTACTTCCTGGTAGTCGACCCATCAGCCTGGGTAAAGCCCTCAAAGATTATGGATTGTTTATCCTTTGGTATTCCAATACCCGTGTCCTTTACTAAAAAGCGAACCTTGACCCGGTCTTCATGGTCCTCGGCCAATTCTCCTTTGACGTATATCTCACCTTCCTTAGTAAACTTGAGGGCATTCCCTGCCAGATTTACCAGTATCTGCCTTAGCCGGCCAGGGTCGCCGATTAATTGTGGGGAAACTTCAGGGGTCAAATATGAAATAAAATTCAACCCTTTTTGCTCGGCCCTGTAGGCGAAACTTTGGGCTATATCCTCAGTCAAAATCCTCAAGTTGAACGGTATCTCCTCAAGTTCAGTCTTTTCAGCATCTATCTTTGCAAAATCGAGAATCTCATCGATAATATCGAGTAGCGAGTTGGCTTCGCTATTAATTGTATAAAACATATTCTTCTGTTCATCATCAAGATTAGTATCAGAAGCTAATTCCGCCATACCAATGATTCCGTTTAGAGGGGTCCTGATCTCATGACTCATGTTGGTCAGAAATTCCATTTTAGCAATACTTGCAGCCTCGGCCGCCTCGCGTGCCTTGACTAAGTCGGTAACATCGATGAACGACTCCACGCCACCGCTAAAACCGCCCGACATATCATGGATGGTGCCGGCATTCTTGATAACGATAAGCTCGCGGTCATCTTTTGTGCGTATTGTGCAACGCTTTTTGAGAATTTGTTGCTTTTCGCTTGCTTTAAAAAGGCTGAAATCAGCCTTACACGAACCGTCCGATAAAATATCGCTATGTTTGCCGACTACGTCATCTTTGCTAAAGCCTGTTGACGAGCAGAACTCTTGATTTACAGTAGTGATGCGCCCTTGGGCGTCAGTAGTCAATATTGCGGTTGCAGCCGTATCCAAAATTTTCTGTTGCAATCGGCTGTGTTCTCTTAACTCTTCATTGGCCGTAAGGTTGTCTGCCAGGATTTCGTTGTATTTGTTTTCCAAGACTTTAACTTTGCGGTTTATTTGTCTTTTTTGTGTTTTTATAAGACCTTGCTCTTCAAAATGAACTTTTTGGGAATTGAAAAGCTCAACACATAATTTTACAATTGACAGGCCATAATTTTTCAAAACCGAATCAGGGTCCTGAGCGGGTAAAACAAAAATTAGGGTTGCATCCAACTCCTTGATAAGCATTGCATGCATTAAAATGGTTTTGTGAAGCTCATGGTGGATTAAACCGTTTTCCTTTATAGCCATATCTATCAGTTTATCACAGCTTTCGCGGGACAAATCCAGTTTTTCCCCTGAAGAAACAGACTTGCCGCTGTTTAAAACAAGCTGAAAGCTACCATCCGGCAAATACTTTTTTAGCAAGGTAACGAATTGATGCAAATCTTCTTTGCGGTCATCAATCTCACTGAAGACATCGTCTAAAAAATCCATCCCGCTACTCCCCATCAGATTCATAAAGCTCTTTGGCTTTTGACAACTCGTCAGGTAAATCTTTAGTCATGGCTTTAAATTCCTCCATGTTATCGCGAAT
The DNA here is from genome assembly GCA_030145595.1 of Desulfobacterales bacterium. GTDB lineage: Bacteria > Desulfobacterota > Desulfobacteria > Desulfobacterales > UBA11574 > Desulfatibia_A. The sequence goes on from JAQYVG010000213.1 coordinate 3,188, forward strand.
ATAAATACCCAAATCCTTTGAAAGGTTCGTTTTCATCTCAGGTATGGCCCTGTAGTTCAATCTGGAAACAATATAATCTGCCGTCTGGATAATTCCGGTCAGGCTGGATGGCAAGATTTCGCCTTCTGTCTTATGATGGTGCTTAATTCCCTCTTGCACATCAGCAGGAAGATTCCATTGATGAGCTAATAAATATCCTATTTCACAGTGATCGGTCCCGATAGTCTCTTTTTCATATTCAACGAAAGGCTTGGCATCCGGAGTGTAGCTTTTACAAACCTGCACAAACAAATCCTGTGCAACCTGATCCTCAACTATAATTCCAATGTCATGTAGAATGCCGCAAAGATAAGCATCATCACCCGCTCGACCGAAAATGCGTTCTGAAATCATTTGGCTGCAAATACCGACAGCCGCACAATGAAGCCACAACTGAGCTCTGGAAAAGATCTCTTCATGCGGTCCTTTTGCGAATACCTCTTTGATGCCTGTGGTAACAACTATATTGCGCAGACTCTTCATGCCAATAACCACCACAGCTCTGGAAATACTATCAACTTTGCGCCGCAGTCCATAATATGGGCTGTTGACCACACGCAACAGCCGCACAACCAGCGTAGGATCCATCTTAATCATTTTTTCGAATTCATTCATTCTGGTATTTTCATTAGAAATCAACTTGGCCAGACGGAACGCTACGTGGGGCAAGGTTTTTGTATCACTGAATTTTTTTAGCATTTCTTGGGCTGTTGGCATATTGTCATCTTCCTCTCTTACCATTATAAAAATTGCATAACGGAAGACGCTTATCACTAATTTCAGAACTCTTGACCTGTATGCGTAATTTCAACGTGATATGAAGGTTTAGTCGTAATTTCAGATGCAACAATTTGAACATCGAACATCGAACGTTCAACGTCGAACGTCGAATGTGGAAGGCGCTTCAGGCTTCGCCTTCGGCTACGACCTGACAGGTCGCTTTGTCTTTATTATAAATGGTAGAATGCATTATTCGATGTTCAACGTTCGATGTTCGATGTTCGACGTTCATCTTTTATATGCTCTCAAGGTTCTGAATTTCATTCCTTTCTCTTTTCAGATTTCCTGACAGCTTCAAATTCACAAATAAGTGTGAATTGTGTTACTTTGGTTAACCGGTTGAAACTGTTTTATATAAATTGGAATAGATAATTCCTCTTCAAGAAATGTGCCAAATGAACCGTTCTGTATGTAATAGCTGAAATACGTTTACATTATGAGCCGTTTAAAAACGCTCAATTTGGTCCAAGGCCCGGAAAGATGATCCGCCTCAGGCGGATTAACTAAAGGAATATATTGCTTTTTCGAGGTTTAAAATTTGAGCCCAGCCGTTTTCGAGATGTGCCGCCGACGCATAGATTGAGCCAAAGGAAGCGTTTCGAAACTTGCTCTTAATATAGCCGATTTAAGCCCTTGGCAGGCAAAGACATAAGGGAAAATCCTAAGGCATTGCCTTAACATGACTTTCTTGATAGATTGATTTGGTTTTTATTTTTTAATTTCAAATGCTTAATAGATATATGCGCATTATGGTGAGAGTGTCATTTTTTTGTCATGCCGTGTTGAAATGATTTGGGTGCAGATATTCTTCTCTCCCAAAACCGTTGAATTTCTTAGACAAAATATTTTTTATTTCCCGCAATCATTTTTCTCAACAACCTCGGGAGAAAAAGGGCTTCAGGGTTTTTCCGAAAGGTGATACCTTAGTCGTATACCTTTGCATATCACGGTGATCAAATATTTATTAAGGAGGCTTTATAATGGAACCTGTACTCTTTGAAAAAGACGGCCCCATCGGGTGGCTGACTTTGAACCGTCCCAAAAATCGGAATGCATTGTCCCTCGAAGTAATGAACGCTATGCAAAACAAACTGAATATGTGCGCAAAGGATGAAGATATCCGGGTGGTTGTTATCAGGGGCAGCGGTCCTGCTTTCTGCGCAGGGCATGATTTAAAGGAAATGGTGGGAGCCCATTACGATGCCCATCATTTCCGCAAAATTTTTACAGTATGCTCGGATATGATGCAAGCCCTTCACAAGCTGCCCCAGCCGGTCATTGCGCAGGTCCACGGCATTGCCACGGCAGGAGGATTGCAACTGGTTGCCGCCTGCGACCTTGCCATTGCCGAAAACGGCACGCGCTTTTCTACACCGGGAGTTAAAATAGGCCTTTTCTGCTCCACACCCATGGTGCCCCTTGTTCGCGCCATCGGGAGGCGCAGGGCCATGGATATGCTCTTAACCGGCCGTTTTGTTTCCACTGAGGAAGCCGAGCGCTTCGGACTTATAAACCGTATTACGACCACGGACAAACTTGCTGAAGAAACCAGAAACTGGGCCATGGAAATAGCGCAGTACAGCCGTTTCACTCTCGCTTTTGGAAAGCAGGCTTTTTACAATCAGATAGATCTGGATGAACCGGCGGCATACAATTACGCCGCAGATGCAATGGTCGTAGGCTGTCTGGCAGCTGACGCTCAGGAGGGCATGGCGGCCTTTCTGGAAAAACGCCAACCAATGTGGAAACACAAATAAAGAATCCGGACCCAGAGGACCCGGCTTTGGTTTCACCCCATAGGGGTGGTCTATCTCAAAT
>JAQYVG010000214.1 GCA_030145595.1 Desulfobacterales bacterium
TAGAGAACGGTCGGTACTCAACAATGAGCTCCATTGACCAGGAGTTGGAGGATCTTGGATGGGGAATCGGTGTCATGGATAATGTCACGTATGAGCTGACAACTTCATTGGTCGAAAATACCGGCTTTTCTGATGTTGAGAAACATATTCGGAGCTGATTTTAAACCCGATTTTCTCGTTTAAATGAAAAAGAGATAGCTAAAACAGACAATTAAAGAAATTGCCAAAGACAATCATATGTCGCCCAAGCAGTTGTATCTTGCAATGAAGCCGGCAGAAGCGCCGGGCATGATCAAGAAGTAGAGTATTCAATATGATTATCAGTGTAGCCAGTGGAAAAGGCGGAACCGGCAAAACGATGATAAAGACGATTGAAAGCAAACATTTGCCCCCTTGGCTCCTCGAATCCTTGAACCCTCTTCTCCAACTAAATTGGGAAGAACCATGAAAAACAGCTTGACTTCCAGGGAAAAACTCGTATCTTGTTATGAGCATATGCTCATAAGGGGTGCATTATGGTACGACCGAAAAAACATCGTTTTGTAAAATTTGACCCGAACATCAGCTACTTCAAACCACGAGGAATTCCCATGCAAAACCTTAAAGAGGTTCGCCTGACGATTGATGAAGGTGAAGCCATCAGACTTGCAGATCTTTTGGGCATATCTCATGAAAAAGCAGGTCATCGCATGGGAGTCTCCAGAGCTACTTTCGGTCGTATTGTACAAAAGGCACGCAAAACTGTTGCCGATGCTCTGATCAACGGGAAGGCCATAAATATTGAAGGCGGAAATTATAAAATAATTATGGAAGCTCGAATATTTGAGTGCCGTAGATGCAATAACCGGTGGGACGAACCCCAAGGCACAGGCCGGCCCGCAAAATGTCCCCAATGCAGTCATGATGATTTTCACCGCACCGTGGAAGGTGGGTAAAGGGATTGTCTAATATTGACAGCAGCGAAAAACAAAAAAGGAGGTAAAATGGAGAAAATCGCTATCATAGGCTGTGGTGCCTATATGGACAGCGGGTACGGTTGTCCGGGAGAATGGCGTTGTCTTAAAGGGGCAACTCTTGGAGAAGGTAATTTCGAGAGTCCTTCCCAAGTAATGGGATTTGTTAAATGTGAATGTCCGGGCCGATCTTTGGCTCCGACTATGGGTCTAGCGATCAAGATGTCGGAAATAAAACCCGACAAGATTTATCTAAGTTCCTGTTTGGTCAATGCCAAACCGGGTTGTCCTTATAGTGATGCTCAGGAAATGGCTGAGATTTTGGAAAATAAAACCGGGATTCCGGTTCTTTCGGGAACACATGATTATCATTAGGAAAATTCTAAATGATCATTAGTATAGCCAGTGGAAAAGGCGGAACCGGCAAAACGACAGTTGCCACCAATCTGGCCCTGTCCATCGATTCAGATGTTCAGTTGCTCGACTGTGATGTAGAAGAGCCCAACGCCCATCTTTTTATCCAGCCGACATTCAACCATACCGAAACCATCTACACCCCTGTTCCCGAGGTTGATCAGAAAAAGTGCAACCTGTGCGGAAAATGCAATGAAATCTGCCAGTTTAAAGCTATTGTCGTCATCGGTGAAACTGTTTTGCCGTTTCCCGAGCTCTGTCACAGTTGCGGCGGCTGCATGGCAGTTTGTCCTGAGGATGCCATCACTGAGACCGGCCGGGAGCTGGGTATTGTCCAGAAGGGTTTTTGCAACGGAATACAATTGATACACGGAAAATTAAGGATAGGTGAAGCTATGGCCCCACCTCTAATCAGAGCGGTCCGTGCTTTCACCCGACCTGACCAATTCACTATCATTGATGCCCCTCCAGGGACATCATGTCCGGTTATCGCCGCCATGAAGGATACCGATTTTGTTCTTTTGGTCACAGAACCCACCCCTTTCGGCCTGAATGATTTGAAGCTGGCCGTCGGGGCGGTTAAACTTCTTAATATCCCGGCGGGATTAGTCATCAATCGTTCGGATATCGGCGATAATAAAGTTCAGGAATATGCCCGGGAGGTGGACCTGCCGATTCTCATGGAGATACCGTTTGATCGGCGCATTGCAGAGGCATACTCAAGAGGGGAGATGATCGTAGAAGTACTTCCCGAATATAAAGAAAAATTTCATAGATTATATCATAACATTATTAACTTGGCAGGATAGGAATTTCTATTTTGAAAGAATTGGTTATCATAAGCGGCAAAGGCGGAACCGGCAAGACCAGTTTAATGGCCTCCTTTGCGTCATTGGCTCAGGACAAGGTGCTGTGTGATGCAGATGTCGATGCGGCCGATCTCCACCTGATTACAGCACCTGTGGTAAAAGAGAGGCATGATTTTCAGGGTGGCCATACGGCCGCAATTCGTAATGATGAATGTACTCAATGCGGTCTCTGTCAGGATTTGTGCCGGTGGGATGCCGTCAGCGATGACTTTGAAGTCGATTACATCGCGTGCGAAGGCTGTGGTGTTTGCGTCTATTTCTGTCCTGAAAAAGCCATCGACTTTCCCCTCGACACCTGTGGCGAGTGGTTCATTTCAGAAACCGCTTTTGGTCCCATGGTCCATGCCAGACTCGGTATTGCCGAAGAAAATTCCGGAAAACTGGTTTCTCTGGTGCGGCAGGAAGCCAGAAAAATTGCCCAAGAAAAAGGGCTCGGTCTCATTCTGACCGACGGTCCCCCGGGAGTCGGCTGTCCGGTGATTGCCGCAATCGGCGGTGCCGCCGGCGTGCTGATTGTGACCGAACCAACGGTTTCAGGTAAACACGACATGGAGCGTGTTGTCCTGCTGGCCGAGCACTTCAAGGTTCCGGCCATGGTGTGTGTCAACAAGTTCGATCTCAATCTTGACCAGTCACAGGCTATTGAAGAATTTGCAAAAAGTAAAAATGTAAGCGTCTTGGGACGCATCCCTTTTGATCCAATATTTACAAAGTCCATGGTTCAGGGACAAACCATCTTTGAATACGAAAGGCAATCGGAAGCTGGTGAGACGGTCAAACAGATATGGGAAAAGACTAGAAAAATACTGGGGTTCCAATAAAATTATTATAAAATATCAACAGGTTCACACACAGACAAAAGTTAGGTGGCAGATGACAGAGGCCGGATGACAAATAACAAATTATATTGAGGAGGATGTTTAAAATGCAAGCAGGAAGAATAGCTGTTCCGTCAATCGAGGCGGGCGGTATAAACGGACAAAGATCAGGGCATTTTGGCCATTGCGATGTATTTACTCTGGTGGATGTGGAAGAAGGGGAAGTTAAACAGGTCTCTACGATTCCCAACCAGAACCACGTTCAGGGCGGATGTATGGTACCTGTGAATCTTTTGGCAGACCATAAGGTGGATGCCTTGATCGCCGGGGGTATTGGCATGCGCCCGCTAATGGGTTTTAAGCAAGCGGGGATTGATGTTTACTACGATGTCACGCGGCAGGAAATAAAACCGGTTGTAGAAGACCTCATCGCCGGGAAATTACCGCTGATCACGGATAATCAGGTTTGTGGCGGCGGGCAAGGAGACTGTAGCGGACATTGATTCTTTCTTGTCTGCGTGCTTCCGTGATAAGAATCATTTTTGGTTTCAGGTTATAAAACTGGGAGGAACGGTAATGAAAATCGCTGTTACATCCACGGGTAATGATATTGATTCGCAGGTCGACCCCCGCTTCGGAAGGGCCGCCTATATCCTTATCGTTGATTCGGAAACGTTTGATTTTGAAGTTCTTGATAACAAGGAGAACGTAAACGCCCTGAAAGGCGCCGGCATTCAGGCTGCCAGCATGGTAAGCGAAAAGGCCGCCGAAGTTTTGCTTACGGGATTTTGCGGACCCAATGCGTTTAAAGTCATGCAGGCTGCCAACATAGGGGTAGCCAACAATGCCGAAGGCTCTGTGAAGGATGCTGTGAGGGCATATATAGATGGAAATTTGCCTTTATCCGACCAACCTAATGTTGAAGGACAGTGGTAAAAGGTTATCGTTCAGAGGTTTGGTGTTCATAGGTTCAAGGTTAGAAGGTTAGCAAAGGTTAACAAAGAAAAAGCAACCCTGAACGGTGAACTCTGAACCTGTGAACGCTTACGGTAAAGATTATGCTGAAAATATTGTTGGTAAGCCCTAACAAGGGTTCTTTATCCGCTCTGGCATCGGCTTGGGCGGAAAGTGGTGCTGTCGATTTGATGTGGGCGGAATCCGGAACAATGGCGCTGGGCATAGCTTCAGACACCGCCATCGATCTGGTGGTGACAGATGAGCGGCTTGGAGATATGACCGGTCTTGAATTTGCAGGTAAACTGCTTGCAGTAAATCCAATGATCAATTGTGCATCTGTAAACCACCTGCCGCCCGAAGCGTTTCACGAGGCTAGCGAAGGGCTGGGGTTGATGGCCCAATTGCCTGTGCACCCCGACAAAGAACATGCTGAAGAGCTCTTGCAGCGTCTGAAATATATCAAGGGTCTCATGGCCGGCGTGCAAGGCGATATTACTAGAAAGCGATAATAGCTTAACGGGCATAGCGCTTGTTGAAAGAAATAATGAGTGGAGCAATAATGACTCAATCACAAGACACTACAGCAAGTGATTCGGAAGGCATGGCGGCGCTGCTTTCCGGTTCAGGATATTCTGATAAGGCCATTAAATACTTTTTGGAAAAGGCCGATATTGGCAGTCTGCCGGATGCCGACCAAGTGACAGAGTTGACCGGCCCCTGCGGCGATACGATGAAAATTTATCTGAAGATAGCAGATGATAGAATCAAAGACGCCAAAATGCGAGTTCTCGGCTGTGCCGGGGCTGTTGCCTCTGCCATGGCTGCCATGGAACTTATTAAGAGCAAGACCATTGACAGCGCCCTGGCGATTAAAGACCGGGATATTTACAATTTACTGGAAGAAATCCCTGATCAGAAACAGGATTGCATTCGGTTGACGATTAAAATCATTCAGAAAGCAATCGAAGAATATAAGTCCAACAATATTAACCATCAGCAAGGAGAATAACCATGCCTCTGTTTGATTACCTGTGCCTGGACTGCGGAAAGCTCAGCGAAATCCTCGTTACAACTTCTGATGACAAGCAGCAGTGTCAAGCTTGTAATAGTGTTAATATTAAGAAAATGATTTCAGCCCCTTCATCTCTGTCCGGAACGCCGGCGTCCAATTTTCCCGGCCCCGGTGATACCGCCTGCTGCGGATCAAACCCCACAAATGCCGCTTGTGAAGGTCCCGGCAGTTGCTGCGGCAAGTCACAGGCTTAAATTAAACCAATGATGACAATTGATATTCCAGGGTATAAAAAGTTAGAGATCCAACATGTTGTCTGCGATTATAATGGAACTATTGCTGTTGACGGCAAGATGATTGATGGTGTTTGCGAAATGATTAATGACCTTTCCAAAGATCTGGACTTTCATGTGATTACGGCTGATACTTTTGGATCTGTTGAGCGTGAACTAAAAAATATTCGTTGCAAACTGGTGAAGATATCTATCCGGAATCAAGCGGTTGCTAAACTTGAGTACGTTTTAAATCTCGGTAAAGATAAGACAATTTGTATTGGGAATGGCAACAATGACAGGTTAATGGTGAGAGAAGCTGCATTAGGCATTGCATTGCTTCAAGAAGAGGGTACTTGCATAGAAACCTTATTAGCTTCAGATGTTGTCTGCAAAAGTGCCATCGATGCGTTTGGTTATTTTAAGGAGCCCAAAAGGCTGATTGCAACCTTAAGAAGTTAAATAGGATGGCGTCGTAAATGGCTATCTGAATACCCAACCT
>JAQYVG010000215.1 GCA_030145595.1 Desulfobacterales bacterium
CCGCTCCGCTCCGTCAATCATCAATAGTCAATCTGGTTCTCTCCGAGGCGTAGGCTCTACGAGCCGGAGGCCGGCTTGGCCGGGTTGTGGTATTATAACACTTCCGGAGCCAGCGAGATAATTTTCATAAATCTTTTGGCTCGCAGCTCCCTTGCCACCGGTCCAAAAATTCGTGTTCCGATTGGGTCCTTGTTTGGAGAAATCAAAACCGCTGAGTTATCATCAAACCTTATAAATGATCCGTCCGGCCGTCTGATTTCCTTTTTGGTGCGCACCACAACAGCCCGCAAGACCTCTCCTTTTTTGACCTTGGTATTCGGTATCGCTTCTTTGACAGATACAGTAATGATATCACCAACACTTGCATATCGCCTGCGTGAACCTCCCAGAACTTTTATGCAATACAACACCTTGGCTCCTGAGTTGTCTGCCACCGTTAATCTCGTCTCTGACTGGATCATCTGTTCTGTTTTCCTTTATATTCAGACCGCCTTTTCGACTATCTTTCTGACACGCCATTTTTTGGTCTTGCTTAGCGGTCTGGACTGGACTATCAACACCCTGTCGCCTATATTGGAGTCATTCTGTTCATCGTGTGCTGCAAACTTCGAACATCTCCTGACATACTTATGATAAATTCGGTGCTTAACCAGCCGCTCAACCAGCACAACGACGGTCTTGTCCATCTTATCACTGACAACAGTCCCGATCATTTGTCTTCTCAATCTTCGCTTTTCCATGGCAGCTATTCTTTATCCGTATTGTTTTTTAGTTCCGATTCTCTTATGACGGTTTTGATTCTGGCAATATCACGCTTGGTCTGCTTCATCTTCTGAGGATTTTCAAGCTGACCGATTTCATGTTGAAACCGTAAATTGAACAGCTCCTCTTTAAGGTCGGTCACCTTGCGGTGCCTTTCTTCCAAGCTTAATTCTATAATCTCACTCGCTTTCACTAAATATCGCTCCTCTCAACAATCCTTGTTTTTACTGCAAGTTTGTGAGCAGCCAGCCGGAGTGCTTCTTTTGCCGTCTCCTTATCGACGCCCTCCATTTCATAAAGGATTCTTCCGGGACGAATAACTGCAACCCAGCCTTCCGGTGCTCCCTTTCCTTTTCCCATTCTGACTTCAGCGGGTTTTTTGGTATAAGACTTGTCCGGAAATACTTTTATCCATATCTTACCGCCCCTTTTGACATGCCGAGTCATGGCGATACGTGCGGCCTCAATCTGTTTAGCGCTGATCCAGCCGCATTCTGTAGCCTGCAACCCAAATTCACCAAAATCGAGATTGCAGCCTCGGTATGCAACCCCCTTCATTCTGCCTTTTTGTTGTTTGCGGAATTTTACCTTCTTGGGACTCAACATGTCCTTTATCTCCTCAAAGCACCAGTTCGATCAACCAGCCTCAACTCCGACCGGATCTTTTTTTAAAATCTCGCCCTTAAAAATAAATACCTTGATACCTATAATACCATAAGTTGTTTTGGCCGCGGTGAAACCGTAGTCAATATCGGCCCTTAAAGTATGCAACGGCACCCGGCCCTCGCGGTACTGTTCGGTTCTGGCCATCTCGGCACCGCCCAGGCGTCCTGAGCATATAACCTTAATGCCCTCGGCACCAAATCGCATTGCTGAAGAAATTCCGCGTTTCATGGCACGCCGAAAGGCAACCCTTCTGATTATCTGAAGGGCAATATTTTCGGCCACAAGCTGGGCGTCAAGCTCAGGTTTTCTGACCTCCTGAATATCAATAAGAACTTCACTGGATATTATTTTTTCAAGTTCTTTTTTGAGCAGAGATATCTCAGCGCCTTTTTTGCCGATGACAATTCCGGGCCTGGAAGTGAATACCCGCAACCTAACACGCTTGGCAGATCTTTCGATTTCCACTTTGGCAATACCGGCATGGTATAGTCTGTCTTTGATAAACTGTCTGATTTTATAGTCTTCAAGGATATAATCAGCGTATTTCTTCCCGGCATACCACCGTGACTCCCAAGTTTTAACAATTCCTAATCTCAACCCTATCGGATTTACTTTCTGTCCCAAACTTGTATCCCCCTTTTAAGTCGTTTCTTCTGCTAAGATAACGGTGATATGAGAAGTCCTTTTTAATATCCGTGTTCCTCTACCGCGTGCTCTGGCCTTAAAACGCTTCAACGTCGGACCCTGATCAGCGATGATGTTGCGAATAACCAGTGAATCTACATCTATATCCGGATGCTGATCCGCATTCGATACAGCACTGCGAATAATTTTTTCAACAATGGCTGCCGCCTTTTGGGGCATAAACTTGAGTATCTCCACTGCGGTCTCTATCGGTTTGCCCTTGACGGCGCCAATCATTATGTGAACTTTCCGTGGGGAAATGCGTACATACTTTGATACAGCTTTAACTTCCATTATATATTAGGTCCCTTTGTCAGGTTCTTATCTTCTCAATTTAGATTTCTTGTCGGCGGCATGCCCATAATACGTGCGCGTTGGAGAAAATTCACCCAATTTGTGGCCCACCATGTCCTCTGTGATAAATACCGGAACAAACTTTCTTCCGTTGTGAACTGCCAGCGTAATACCAACCATTTCAGGAACAATTGTCGACCGCCGCGACCATGTTTTGATAACCCTGCTGCTTCGAGTCTCCTGGGACTCAATCACTTTCTTTAAAAGTTTTGGCTCAATAAACGGACCTTTTTTCAACGACCGGGGCATAATTTCTCCTGCTATTATGTCAATTTTTCTTTAATCTTAACGACTTCGCAAAAAGTGATAAATTTGGTTTTTTACGAGAGTTTTAAGTGTTAGGTTTTAAGTTTTAAGTCTCTGTAAACAAGTAGTAAATATTACAACCTAACACCTAAAACTTAAAACCTAAAACGTGATGAGTTCGACTTTTTACGACGCCATCACTATTTACGCTTTTTTACAATCAAGCGACTGCTTTTTCTTTTACTGCGGGTCTTAAAGCCCTTTGAGGGTACACCCCACGGGCTGCAAGGATGACGTCCACCCGAGGATCTACCTTCACCCCCGCCCATGGGATGGTCGACCGGGTTCATGGCAACACCTCTAACCTTTGGCCGCCGGCCGAGCCAGCGCTTGCGGCCCGCTTTACCCAAAGATATGTTCTCGTGCATCACATTTCCGATTTGTCCGATGGTGGCTTTGCATTTTGAAATCACCATGCGAACTTCACCGGATGGAAGTTTAATCAAAGCATAACGGCCTTCCTTGGCCATCAACTGCGCATAGGTCCCGGCACTTCTGACAATCTGCCCCCCTTTGCCCAGATGCAGTTCAATGTTATGAATATGCGTACCCAGAGGAATATTAATCAGCGGAAGCGTATTGCCGGGTTTAATATCGGCTTCAGGCCCGGAAACCACGGTATCACCGACCTTAAGATTAACCGGCGCCAGAATGTACCGCTTCTCGCCGTCGGCGTAATGCAAAAGTGCAATTCTGGACGATCGGTTGGGGTCATATTCTATTGTGGCAACTTTAGCCGGGATCCCTATCTTATCCCTCTTAAAGTCGATAACTCTGTAATGCCGTTTATGACCACCGCCGCGATGTCTACAGGTAATGCGACCATGAACGTTACGTCCGCCTGTTTTTTTAATAGCCCTGAGCAGACTCTTTTCAGGTGTTGTGCTTGTAATTTCGTCAAATGATGTATATGACTGCGCCCGTCTTCCGGGAGAGGTCGGTTTTACTTTTTTTACAGCCATTATATTATCCCTTTAAGCTCCTTCAAAAAAATCGATACGTTCACCGGGCATCAAGGTTACAATTGCTTTTTTCCAATCCCTGCGTTTTCCAACAATCCAGCCTCTTCTTTTGGTCTTGCCCTTAACTTGCAGGGTTCTGACTACGGCCACCTTGACATTGAAGATACCTTCGACGGCCTTTTTAATCTCAACCCGGTTGGCCATGCGGTCGACTTCAAACGTAAACTGATTGGAAACTTCTTTTTGAATACTGGTCTTTTCAGTAATTACCGGGCGTCTGATAATATCGTACTGACTCATGAGAGCAGCCTCCCTTCAATGCTTTTCAAGGTAGACTCGAGCAGGATTAAATTTTCATATTTAAGGATGTCGTATACGTTCAACCCCTCGACTTTCATGACTTTGAAACCCGGGACGTTTCTGGATGCAAGTTCCAGCCGTTCATCCTTTTGATCGGTCACGATCAAGGCACTGCTTACATCAAGTGCATTGACAACCTCTAAAAATTCTTTGGTCTTAATCTCTTCAAGTTCCAATTTGTCGAGCACGACAAGCTTGTTGTCCCGCAGTTTGGTGCTCAAGGCCATTTTAAGCGCAAGCTTTCGGACCTTTTTAGGCACCTTGTATGCATAAGACCTGGGATCAGGGCCAAAAACAGAACCACCGCCACGCAACAGCGGAGCCTTAACGTCGCCGCGACGTGCCCGGCCGGTTCCTTTCTGTCTGAATAGTTTCCGGCCGCTGCCTTGTACATCGCTGCGATGTTTTACAGACGCGGAGCCTGCACGTCTGCTGGCAAGTTGCATGGTTACGACTTCATGCAAGATGCTCGCTTTCACGGGCAGATCGTATATGTCGTCTGTAAGATCCGCCTGTGAAATTTTTTCCGCATTACTATCAAGAATATCTACGACTGCCATAATATTCGCATTCAACTTTCTGTTTGCAAAAGTTCAATAGCTTCCCGTTGAGCAGATGCTCTCAATGGGGGTATATTTGCCTATTTAGCGAACTTGAGTTTATTAATTGAGACCAGCCCGGATTTTGAACCCGGCACGGCCCCCTTTATCATTATAAGGTTCTGTTCCGGCCTGATGTCGACAATTTCCAGATTTCGAACCGTGTTGCGTTCATCTCCAAAATGTCCCGGCATTTTTTTGCCTTTTATAACTTTAGCAGGGGTTGCACTGCAACCGATGGAGCCCGGAATTCTATGGCTGTGACTACCGTGGGTCTTTTTGCCGCCATGAAATCCGTGTCGCTTGATGACACCTGCAAACCCTCTTCCTTTGCTCCTGCCGGTAACTTCAACGCGTTCGCCGACTTTGAACATATCCGGGCTGATGGTCTGACCGAGACTGAATTCATCGGGATTATCTACCGAGACTTCCCTCAAAAACGCAAAGCCCTCTTGCCCGCTCTTTTTTAGATGTCCTGCAATAGGCTTGTTGATCCGGGACGCTTTTTTCTCGCCAAAACCTAGCTGAAGGGCATTATATCCATCCGTCGCCACAGTCTTTATCTGGGTAATTACGCACGGACCGACATGTAGCACCGTTACCGGCACGCGCTCACCTTCCGGGGTATAAATCCCCGTCATCCCCAATTTTTTCCCAATCAATCCTTTACACATAGCGATTCTTCACTTTCTAAAGTTTTATCTCAACATCTACGCCAGGAGAAAGATCCAGTTTCATCAGCGCATCAACGGTTTGCTGCGTCGGTTCCAGAATATCCAGAAGCCGTTTATGGGTTCTGATTTCGAACTGCTCTCTGGATTTTTTGTCTATATGCGGAGACCTCAGAACACAGTATTTATTGATCCGAGTCGGCAACGGAATCGGCCCAACCACTTTTGCTCCTGTTTTGACGGTTGTATCCACGATATCTGCTGCCGACTGATCCAGAAGCTTGTGATCGTACGCCTTTAGTCTGATCCTGATTTTTGTATTTGCTATCATGATATATCTTTCTTTATTCGATAATTTCGCTGACCACGCCGGCGCCGACGGTCCGGCCGCCTTCCCTGATGGCAAACCTGAGCTCTTTTT
>JAQYVG010000216.1 GCA_030145595.1 Desulfobacterales bacterium
TAGCCCTTGTTTGGAATTTGCCTGTCCGCCGTCTTTTTGGCGGGAGACTTGGAATTTGTGATTTATTTGAGATTTGCTTGCCCGCCGTCTTTTTGGCGGGGTGCTTGTAATTTGGGATTTAGTATTCCCATATTCCAGTTTAACCGATTGAGACGGCATAGCCGTTACTTTTAAACCGGCCCATAAGGCCAGGTTTTCCAGGGCTAAATAAACAGATGGATGAGATTTTAATAAAATACAGTCAACTAGTCAGTATTTTTGACTATTTTTCTGTGGGTGCAATTATTATAAAACCTGACCGCAAAATTGTTGCTATGAACCGCTCGGCTGAACTTATCACAGGACATTCTGCGGCCGCGGCCACCGGGAAGTATTGCCATCAGACGTTTAACGATTATTTGTGCAGCGGTGAGTGCAAGTTCTACCAGATGCTGGAAACCAGTGAAAAATTGGGAAGCGCTGATTTGGAAATTGTTGATCAAAGCTATGAAGTACACAGTATTACAAAATTAATATCGCCGATCTATGGTCCTGACCAAAAACTATTGGGCTGCATAGAACTTTTTCAAGACCATTCAGCCTTCAAAGACCTGATTGAACGAGTCAGGCATGATGACCGGCGCTTGAAAATCATTCTTGACAATCTTGATATCGGGGTTTTGACTGTGGACTGTAGCGGTCACGTATCCTTTTTCAACACTATGGCAGAGAAGATTACCGGATTTATGCGCAAAGAAATTCTCGGGAAATCCTGCGCAACGCTATTCGGCAAAGATACTTTTGATGATGTTATTCTGCTGACCGAGACGATATCAAACGGCCGGCCACGTTCGAATAAAGAAGAGGAAGTCATCACCCATGAAGGCCAAGTCATTCCCATCCGGGCTAATGTCATGGCTTTGAAAAATGAAGAAGGGCGTATTGTTGGCGGGCTGGCAACCATCTCGGATCTTTCCCTTAAGTATCAGCTCGACAGCGCGATCAGAGACCGCTATACCTTTTATGATATGATCGGCAAAGACCCGGCCATGCAGAAAATTTTTGACATCATCCCTTTGATTGCCGCCAGCGACGCAACGGTACTGGTTGAGGGTCCCACCGGCACCGGAAAAGACATTCTGGCAAAGGTTATTCACACGGCCAGTTCACGTAGAGAAAAACCCCTGGTAAAGGTGAACTGCGCGGCTCTGCCGGACAACCTGCTTGAATCCGAGATGTTCGGGTATGTCAGGGGCGCTTTTACCGGTGCGGAAAAGGATAAACCCGGCAGGTTTCAGGAAGCAGACGGCGGTACAATTTTTCTCGATGAAATCGGCGATCTGCCGTTATCTCTGCAGGCCAAACTGCTGCGTGTTCTTGAGGATAAAGAGTTTTACTCTTTGGGTAGCAGAAAAACCACGAAAGTAAATATCCGGATTATTGCCGCTACCAATCAGGGTCTTGAGCAACTGGTGAAAGCCAAGCTGTTTCGGGAAGATTTGTTTTACCGGCTCAATGTTATGCGTCTGGAATTGCCGCCTTTAAAGGACAGAAAAGGAGATGTTCCCCTGCTGATTTCCCACATCCTGAAACGCCTGTGCGCTACCAGAGATGTCCGGGTAGATAAGATTTCGGAAAATGCCATGGAAGTTCTGCTCAACCATGATTATCCGGGAAACGTTAGAGAAATTGAAAATATCATTGAACATGCGCTGATTATCTGCCAGGGAAATATCATCGAGCGCAAACACCTCCCCCTTGCTCTGCAAAAGAAAGATGCTCTCACCATGCTCTCTGAGCAGGAAAAAGTAGACCTTAATAAAGAAGTTGGTTCCAGTGAGCAAAACATGATCAAGGAGATGTTATATAAGTATAACTGGAACCGCAGCAAAACCGCACAGGCCCTCAACGTCAACCGTACGACGTTGTGGCGCAAGATGAAAAAACACAACATCTCTTTTTAAATTGAAATGAAAGATAAAAACCTTTCATAAAATCGTAACACGATTTTATTTTTGCAACAAAGTGCAACATGTGTTGCGCTTTATTGCAACACCTTCTTCGCCGTATTCAGCTCGCATGAAATATCATTGCAAACAGCCAATCTTTTCTATCTGCCTGATATAGCATATAATTAATGCAAACTGTTTTGATTTGACTATCTGCGAAACATCAGATTTGTCCAGCCGTTGTGTTTCAATTTCGCAACAAATGCGCCTTCTCAAAATTGTGCTGCCTATCAAAGGCAACCTCTTAACTGCCTGCAATTTTTATTAAAATTAAAACTATAAAAGAAAAAATGTTTTTTGGCATGCTTCATGCTCATACAACTTGACACAAGCGTCATCCAACAACATTTGGACTTTCGGGATTTTGAAATGAATACGATCGCGCTCAAACAAGACGGCTCAATTCTTCTAAACGGTAAAACCGTAGCAACAGAGCTGTTGAAGGTTTTAGGATTCCGAGTGGAACTAGAAGAGGGATTTCCATTAAGGGGTTACTTTGAGATGCTGGAAAAATACTCTTTGCTTCTGGAGCTGAATGATTTCTTTCCCGTTTTTAGGGAGCAGTTTCGCGATTGTCCGAAAAACGGATGTTGTTTTAACAGTATTGAATATCTCGAGTTTAGCAAGACGATCGAGATGATAGGCTTTCCCGGGAAACGTTTAGAAATCTACACCTCCCTGATGGGAATTTACGGCCAAGAGACCTGTGAGATCAAATCCTTGCAGTTGGAAAACCTGCTGGATTTGCCGGTCAAGCTGGGCAGGTTAAAGCACGTAATTTTCGGAGACCGGGTGGATATATTCGAATTTGATACGGTGTACACTCTTTTTGAATTTATTGATGGGATTGCATGGGAACTCAGCTTTCATGGAACTCCGAAGCAATGTGAAATAAGGAGGTGACCAATGTTTAATAAAATATTGTTTGCAACTACCGCTTCACCCACATGTGATAATGCCGCTAAAGTAGCGTTTGATCTGGAATTGAAGTGGGATGCAAAACTCTACATTTTCCATGTCCTGGGGATTCCCACACGGGGATACAGCTCTTTTGTGACGGACATTCGAACGGGTGACAAAGTCCAGTATGATGAGGATTATCTCGACTGGGTAAAAGACGAGATGAAAAACACCTATGACGCCTTGCTAAAAGACAGTGAAAACTCGGAGATTGATGCCACTGTCGGAAATCCCCATCGCGAAATTCTGCGCAAAGCGCGGCAAGAAGACGTGGACCTCATCATTATGGGAGCCCACACACGCAAGGAGGATATCGGCGCCACCAGGTACAGAAGTGTTGTCGGCAGCAATATGCAGAGAGTTGCCAAAGCGGCGCGTTGCCCGGTGGTCATTATCAGCAGGCCTTGTACGACCTGCTGGAAGTTATTTTCCAACATTGTTTTCGGAACCGATTTTTCCAAAGCGGCTGACTCGGCTTTTCTGTTTGCATCCAAGCTGGCCAAAGAAGTCGGTGCCAAACTTCATCTTTTCCATGCTTGCGATATCAACGTTGCTGATGCCAGCAAAGTCAAAAGCCAGCCGGAGATCGAAGGCATGCTTTTAGAGGCCCGCGAAAAGATGGAAAAGCGCTATGGTTCCCAATTAAAAGATTATGAAAATTTTGACATCGAGATCCGGGAAGGTACGCCCTATATTGAAATCTTAAAGTTCCAGCGTGAAAAACAGGGCGATCTGATTGTGATGGCTCACCATACCCGTGAAGTTGATCCTGAGTTGGCGGTGCTCGGCAGCACGGTTGAACAGGTGGTGCTAAGAGCGGCATGTCCGGTGGCCAGCGTGAATCGTCCGGATAAGGTGTCATAAAAGTGATGCTCGATACCGGATGCTCGACACAGGATTTTTTCTAAAAAGCACTTTTTTTATCCGGCATCCAGAAACCCGTATCCAGTATCTGCGTGTTAGCGGCACCAAAGTTTCATACGAAAACGCGGCATCAATTTTGACATCTTAGTTTATAAAAACGGATAGAGTAACTACCGATCAAGATGATGGGATTGGCAAAATGAAAAAGAAGAAGATTCTTATCGTAGATGACGAGCTGGACATGAGAATCTTCCTATCCACACTGCTTGAGACCAGTGGGTATAAGCCTGTAATGACACGGGATGGAAAAGAAGGTCTCACAAAGGCCATAGAGATTTCTCCGGATCTTATCATCCTCGACATAATGATGCCGGGCGAAGGCGGTGTCCATATGTACCGGCAGCTAAAAACGGACACAACCCTTAAGGAAATTCCGGTGATCATGCTTTCAGCCGTGGCTCTGAAAACATTCAACCATTATATAAAAATGCTGAATGCGCGTTTGGACAACGCCATACCGGCCCCGGCGGCGTATATGGAAAAACCGCCTGAGGCGCAGATACTGCTTCGAATTATCGAAGATCAATTTTTGTCAGACACTAATTCGTTTGGAGAGACGTTTTGAAAAAAAACAGTATCAGGCCAGACTTGTATAAAGAGATAGAGAAACTTGGAGCCAAAGATATGGAGATTTGCATGCAGTGCGGCAACTGCAGCGCCGCATGCCCTTTGTCCAGTGGCACAAATACTTTTCCTCGCAGGGTATATCGCTTTCTTCAGCTCGGATTAGAGCAAAAGCTGCTTGAGTCGCCCGAACCTTGGCTCTGCTATTACTGCGGGGATTGCAATACAGACTGTCCCCGCGGTGCTGAACCTGCCGAAACAATGATGGCCACCCGTCGCTGGTTGACCACCCAATATGACTGGACCGGGTTAGCCCGTCGGTTCTATGCATCACCGGCTTGGGAAGTAGGTGCTTTTGCTTTGGTGGCGCTGAGTATTATTACGCTTTTCATCTTTGGCCACGGTCCCATTGTCACCGACCGCGTGGCCCTCAATACCTTTGCTCCGGTCGCCTGGGTTAAACTCGGCGACAAGATCATGCTGACCGTCTTGGGGGCTCTATTGCTATCTAACGGGTTTCGAATGTACAGCAGCATCATGCGGGACACCAAGATTCCGCTTCTGACCTACATCACGGAAGCAAAGACCTTTATCCTGCACTATTTCACACAGAAACGATGGCGCAAATGCGGCAGCGGACAAAGAGGCCGATGGTGGCGCCACTTCTTGTTGTTTTCCGGTTATGTGACCATGGAAGTATTGGTAATCGGCTTTTTAGGATCATTCCAGACCGAAATCGTTCATCCCATGTGGCATCCTACCCGCATTTTCGGATATTACGCCACTATCGCTATAATGATCGTTTCCGCCGACATGCTCATCAGCCGCTACAAGAAAGAAGAGACACTCCACCGGTATTCAGATTTCACGGACTGGTTTTTTCTGGTGCTTCTGTTTCTAATGGCGTTTACCGGAATTTTCATTCACTTCTTTCGTCTCGCCGCCTGGCCCCTTGCAACCTACTTTATGTACGTAATTCACCTTGCGATATGCGTGGGCATGCTTTGCATCATGATTCCATTTGGAAAATTGGGGCATCTTTTCTACCGACCGCTGGCGATTTTTTTGACTACGGTAAAGGAAAAGGCGACCAAAGACTCTAATATCGACATAGAGGCATTAAAGGCTGCGGTTGGAGAAACGTTTATGACTTGCCTGCAGTGCGGTACCTGCACGGGTGTATGCCCGTGGAATCTGGTTTCATCCTATAACCCGCGCCAGATCCTGCGTTATATTAGTCTGGATAAGTGCACGGAGCAATCCGTTGATAAGGCCGTCTGGAGCTGTGTCACCTGTAACCAATGTGGT
>JAQYVG010000217.1 GCA_030145595.1 Desulfobacterales bacterium
CGGGCGAAAACCCTTGTGCGGCCTTACTCATCGAAAAAATTCCTCATTTATGAATTGGAAACTGCTTAGTGCTCAAATGTATTTATGGATGGACACTAACTAGTGTCCACCCACTGCCAAACAATGACAATCAATAATCGCTTGATACGTTTCATTAAAGAACATGGACCCGATATATTCGATCTCCTTGAAAAGATGGTGCTGATTCAGAGTGGTAGCCATAACAAGGAAGGTGTTGACCGGGTTTCCGGTTTGATCGAATCCTCTTTTCAATCCAACAGCGTCTCGTGCCGGTTGATCGAGCAGACTAAATTCGGAAATCACCTTATTGTTAAATCCCTTTGCGAGGATCGATTCGACAAGCAGATACTCTTGGTGGGGCATATGGATACGGTTTTCCCCAAAGATACAGACTTTAACTCGTTCAGAGAAGATTCTACCAAATGTTACGGCCCCGGTGTCATCGATATGAAAGGCGGGCTGGTTGCCGGTATATTTGCGCTCAAGGCCCTCGACTCCCTGGGACTTTTGAAAAAGATTCCCATAACATTTATCTTCAATTCGGATGAAGAGATCGGTTCCCCCAGCTCCAGGGAACTCATTAAAGCTGAGGCCCAAAAGAGTTCCTGTGCCTTTGTTTTGGAATGCGGCGGTCTAAAAGGAGAAGTTGTTACCGGGCGTAAAGGGAATCTTTCTTTAAAGCTAAATGTTATCGGCAAAGCCGGACATGCGGCCTTTGCAGGTCAAGACAAAGCAAGCGCCATTTTGGAGCTTGCATATAAAACCATCGATTTTGAATCTTTAAATGACTTTGAGAAAGGGGTCACGGTAAATGTAGGCAAGGTTAAGGGCGGCATCGGCCCCAACACGGTTCCCGGGCATGCAACCGCACACATCGATTTTAGGTTTGTTGAACAAAAAGACCACAGTTTTCTAAAAGAAAAGATTTCAGAAATAGCCGCCAGACCAAAAAAACCTCAAACCAGCGCTAACTTTGAAATCGTCAGCAAAAGACCCCCCATGGAGCAAAATGAGGCCAACCGAATATTGTTTCAAACTGTTAAGAGTGTGGCTGACAAGCTCGATTTTCCGATACAGGAAGAATTTAGAAACGGGGTGTCAGACGCCAATATCATTGCCGAGCACGGCATTCCGGTTCTCGACGGATTGGGGCCTGCGGGCGCAAACGACCACAGCAAAGATGAATACATGATCAAAGAGAGTCTTTTGCAGAGAGCGATCTTGCTGGCCTGTTCAATCTTTGAATGCCGGCAAAAGTATCAATAAATAAACCGCCATCATACTGATTAAGAGTTTTTCGGAAAACCTTGGCAGCTTTCTAAAAACGTTTCAAGATATGTTTTAGTGAACTTGTTCACATCCCATCCTTTTGAAGAGAGATAATCCCGATATTCCGGCTTGATTACATACGTTTCGGCATTCAGTATTTTTCCCCCTTGCGCTTCTGCCTGTATCGGAGTTCGTTGATACAGTTCGCCTTCGAATATATCCAGCCGCGCCAACGACGGTTCATCCACATTAAAATAGATGATCCCTGCAGTGACTGCATCTGTTACCGGGATAATTCCCGGATAAGATTCTCCTTTGACCGTAAAACGGGCATAGCCTCTTAGATTCGCCTCTACAAAACGAAACTTACGGGTTGTAACGGCATACATTACATAAGCTATCATTAAAGTTCCGTAGGTAAATATGTTCATATCCATTCATTGAATCAAAATGTGTTTTTGAGATTTACTATAACACATATATTGCGTTTTGGATTTGGCAAAACCAGCCTTTAAAAAATGTTGTTCACAATTGCACATTCCCTGCATCAAGACTTCGGCGAGCTCAGTCGAGTCGCTGCGGGGAATGCGCTCGCTTTGCAGTTCAACGCTTGCAAGATTCTGGTTATGAGAAGGACTGGAAAGCAAAAAAAATAAGACAGCCCGCTGATTTCTCAGCGGGCTGTCTTGTGTAGTATGGTTATATGTCGAAATAAAGAAAAAATTCATGCGGATGCGGACGCAGTTTTACGGCATTGACTTCATTTTCAATCTTGTATTCAATCCAGGTATCGATGACATCTTTGGTAAAGACATCGCCTTTGAGCAGGAATTCATGGTCTTCTTTCAAGGCTTCGAGTGCTTCTTCCAGTGAGCCCGGTGCAGAGGGTATCTCTGCCAGTTCTTCGGGCGGCAGCCCGTAAATGTCTTTGTCAAGGGGATCGCCGGGATCGATCTTGTTTTCGATACCATCAATAACAGCCATGAGCATGGCTGAAAATGCTATATAGCCGTTGCAGGACGGATCAGGAGTTCTGAACTCTATCCGTTTGGCCTTGGGTGACGCCGAGTACATGGGAATTCGGATGGCCGCGCTGCGGTTGCGGCTGGAGTAAGCCAGATTAACCGGGGCCTCGAAGCCCGGCACCAGTCGCTTGTAAGAGTTGGTCGTCGGATTGGTAATGGCACACAACGCCTTGGTATGCTTTAGAATTCCGCCAATGGCATACAAGGCCTCCTGTGATATGCCAGCATACTTGTCGCCGGCAAAAAGCGGCTTTCCTTCTTTCCAGATACTGATATGGGTAGTATGTCTCCATTGCATCGAAACTCATCACCAGCGGGCCGCTTTCGCCATAAGGCCGAAGATTCAGGTCGACTCTAAAAACAATACCATCTGAAGTTGTTTCTCCAATTATTTTTATCAAGCGGCGGCACAGACGCACAAAAAATTCTTCATTATTTATCACTGCAACCCCACCTCGTGTTTCACCGCTCGCAGGATAAGCGAAAATCAGGTCGACATCAGAGGAAAAGTTTAACTCCTGCCCCCCAAGCTTACCCATTCCCAGCACAACCAGTTTTTGCCGGGAACCGTCACTGCCGGTAGGAATGCCATACTCTGAACACTGCCATTGATATAGAAGTGACACTGTCTGATCTATACAAGCATCAGCAAAGGCTGAAAGATCGGCCATGGTCTCTGAGAGATCCGACCAACCGGAAAGGTCACGCCAGGCAATCCGAACCATTTCACGGCGTCGAACCCGTCGAAGTAGGATTGAAAGATGTGCATCGTCTTGGGACCCTGAAAGAAACGAGTCAAGCATCGTATTGTATTCATCAGGCAGGATTCGTCTATGAAGATCTCCGCTTTCTATCAGGTTTTCAAACATCTCAGTATCGCGGATACAGCTTTTTAATACAAAATCACTGAAGTGGAATACCTGTTTTGAGGCGGCAATGATTGCAGGATCATTTAGCGGTGTTATACCTGCATCCGAAGCTGCTTGACAGAATGCATCCCATTTACTTTCGAATGCTTCCGTCAGATCTTGCGAAGGGTTATTTCTTCGTTTCATTTGTGCCTATACGGGTGTCCGATTTTTGATTCGCTCGCTGTGCAGTACAACTATAGATGGCTAAGTAAAAAGGTTTACCAGCCTTTGGCGGCGCCGTAGGCGACCAGGGTTCATATACCCCCGCCAAACCTCGGCGGGATAAAAAGGCGTAGTAGATGGGACTTTTTACGACGCCATCAAATTCTAAGTTATACAAAACGGTATTGCAAGTACCGCTTTATGCTGATTCCAATAGGGCTAAATAAAACTACTATAACGCAACACTTGACGATGCCACAATGTGGTCATATTATTTGTAACGGCTTTTAGTGTTTGCTGCTTTTAAAATTAACATTGAAAATGAAAAGGTGAGCAAAATGAAATTTGTGCAGGAACAGGGCGCCGATGAAGTGCTGGATTTAGTTTGTCGAATGTGCCCCATGCATCTTTTGGAACCTGGTGATAAACTCAAATGTATGCAAAAAGGACAGGTTTTAGAGGTATTGACCGACTATGACGGTGCGCTGGAGGATATCCCGGAATGGTGCAAAAAGTGTGGTCATGAATTCATTGGCCTGGAAGAAGACGATGAGTACTACAAGTTTTATATAAAAAAGAAAAAATAAAGGGGGCCTATAATGAACGATGCCTATCTAGACCATGCATCGGCAACTCCCGTGAAAAAAGAAGTCCTTGAAGCGATGCTTCCTTATTTTAGTGATCAGTTTGCCAACCCTTCGAATATATATGATATCGGCTCAGAGATAAAGTCGGTTGTCGATGAACAACGCGCCAAGGTAGCTGAATTGATCGGAGCCAAAGCCGAAGAGATTATTTTTACATCATCCGGAGCCGAGGCCAACAACCTCGCTATTAAAGGAGTGGGATTTGCCCACCAGAAAAAGGGTAAGCACGTAATTGTATCTTCCATCGAGCACCATTCGATACTTAATTCCGCACGTTTCTTGGAACGAATGGATTTTGAGGCAACATTTCTCCCGGTTGACGAGCACGGATACGTCGATCCCGAGCGTCTAGTTAAAGTCATTAGACCTGAAACCATCCTTGTATCGGTCATGCACGCTAATAATGAAATCGGAACTGTTGAGCCTATATCTGAGCTTGCAGCTGTTTGTAAAGAAAAAGGGATTATTTTTCACACGGATGCTGTGGCTTCAGCGGGTAACATTAACGTCGATGTGGATGAGTTAAACGTCGATTTGCTGAGTTTATCCGGTGCCTCCTTAGGTGCACCCAAAGGGATCGGCGCATTGTACTTCCGCAAAAACCTCAGGTTGATGCCATTGATTCACGGCGGCATTCAAGAAAACGGCCGCAGAGCCGGCACCGAGAACGTCCCCGGTATTGTAGGATTCGGCAAGGCGGCCGAACTAGCTAAAGATAAGTTGTCGGTGAAGGAACCCTACGTGCGGAAACTAAGAGACCAATTAATTGATGGCGTTTTACAACAAATTGAAAAAGTCACTTTTACCGGCCATCCGGAAAAAAGGCTTCCGGGCCATGCCAGCTTCTGTTTTGAGGCCATCGAAGGCGAATCCCTCATTTTCATGCTTGCTCAGAACGGGATCTATTCAAATACAGGATCTGCCTGTGCATCAAAAGCTCTTAAAACGTCGCCGGTTTTAGGGGCCATCGGCATCCGTGCCGACCTGGCACAGGGGTCGACGGTATTTACTATCAACGACAACAACACGAGCGAACATATCGACTATGTCCTGGCAAAGCTTCCGCCGATTGTAGCAAGGCTGCGTTCCATTTCGCCGATCTGGGGGAAAAAGATCCCTGAAGGTGAGGAGGGTGTTTGTACCTAAAAATATCATATAAACCCGAATGGAGGTAATAGTTCACCGCAGAGTCGCAGAGGACGCAAAGACAATGAATATTTTTCTTTCTGCTGAGAGGGCATAGTGCGAATTGTAAAAGAATTAGAAGAATCATCCGCTTGGGATGGGTCTTTTTGCTTTCCGGCCTCCCTGCCCTGTGGAATGCGAAGCTTATTCCTCTGGGGTCAGCGGAAAGCAAAAAAAATATAACCCTTTGCGCTCTCTGCGACTCTGCGGAGGGTGTTTGTACCTAAAAATATCATATAAACCCGAATGGAATTTGTGATTTTGATTCCCGGTTTGTCCGGTGTGGGAGGTAACGATGTATTCAGAAAAAGTACTAGAGCATTTTTCCAATCCAAGAAACATCGGAGAAATAGAGGAAGCTGATGGCGTTGGAGAAGTCGGCAACCCCGTGTGTGGGGATATGATGTCTTTTTACATCAAAGTGAAGGATGATAAAATCGCCGATATTAAATTCAAGACTTTCGGTTGTGTGGCCGCAATTTCGGTTTCCAGCAT
>JAQYVG010000218.1 GCA_030145595.1 Desulfobacterales bacterium
AAATTGGAGAAGAACCAAAAATTATTGACTAATGTTTTTTTGAACTGTAATAGCGAGCGCATTCCCTGCAGTCCCGATAAGCGTGATCCTCCAGGCGGATAAATCTCCACTTTGTTCCGACAAGCTGGATGCGGGGAATGCGCTCGCTGCGCAGTTCAACAATGTCATATCAATGAAAGGTCTTATCATGATCCGAATCAACGAGAACTATCTCAAGCTTCAATCTTCTTATCTGTTTGTCGAGATCGCCAATCGCGTGTCTGTTTATCAGCAGGAGAACCCGGAGGCCGATATTATCCGGCTGGGTATCGGTGATGTAACCCGGGCGCTGCCGCCGGCCTGCACACAGGCCTTTTCTCAGGGTGTTAAAGAGATGGCTGTGGATGCCACCTTCCGGGGTTACGGTCCTGAGCAAGGGTACGATTTTTTAAGGGACAAGATCGCCGCCAACGACTATCAGGCCCGGGGAGCGGATATCAGTTCCGATGAAATTTTTGTCAGCGACGGCTCCAAATGTGATTCGGCCAATATTCAGGAGCTGTTTGCCGGGGACATTCGCCTGGCGATCCCTGATCCGGTATATCCGGTGTATCTCGACACCAATGTTATGGCCGGTCGCACCGGAGAATTTGCCGACGGACGATACGACAAAATTTTGTATATGGACAGCCTGCCTGAGAACGGATTTGTTCCGAACCTGCCCGCGCAACCGGTGGATCTGATTTACCTGTGTTTTCCCAACAATCCCACCGGCGCCTCTATTTCCGGGGATACCTTGAAGCTGTGGGTGGATTACGCCCGCGAAAACAAAGCCCTGATCCTTTATGATGCTGCTTATGAAGCCTTCATCCGTGACCGGAGCCTTCCTCGTTCTATTTTTGAAATCAAAGGTGCCCGTGAGGTGGCCATCGAGTTCAGAAGTTTTTCCAAAACCGCCGGTTTTACCGGCACACGCTGCGCCTTTACCGTTGTTCCCAAAACCTGCATGGCCTACGACGGTAATGGTCGGAAACATTCGTTGCATGCCTTGTGGAACCGCCGGCATTCCACCAAATTCAATGGAGTCTCTTATCCGGTTCAGAGGGCGGCCGAGGCGGTTTACAGCCAAGAGGGCAAAGTCCAGGTTCAGGAACTCGTTGACTATTATTTGAACAATGCGGCCCTGATTCGCAAAGAGATGGCAACGCTTGGTTTTGAGTTTGCAGGCGGCGAAAATTCACCTTATATCTGGGTGAACTGCATGCGCGATGCCTGGGAATTTTTTGATTTACTGCTGAAAAAAGCGGGCGTGGTTACAACTCCCGGGCCCGGCTTCGGCAAGTGCGGTGAGGGTTTTATCCGCATCAGCGCCTTCAACAGCTATACAAATGTCGAAAAAGCCATGACGCGGATCAGAGAAGCTTTGGGTGCAGAATTATCATAAATACCCTCTTTGGCCGGGCAGTTATCCGGCACAATAATAAATATACCACAAAGTGTCATTTTGCTTGACACTCTTTTATTATAGTGCTACGTTGTCGCATATATTCCTTTTTGGAAATTTAGCCATCCTCCAAAGAGGCCTCCTCCAAACAATGCCCTTGGGCTTCACCCCTCCCGAGGGCATTTTATTTCTTGTTTTAAAAAATTGATAAATGCTTTACACAATGGAGACGCGCTGCGATGTTGATGTCTGGTCAGATAAAAACTGCGTTTAAGATTTAGACCCTGTATTGGCAAGGCCTTTAGAGTGCCTGCCTGCAGTTCCTCTGCCACGGCAATCGTGGAAAGGATAGAAACCCCCACGTTACCTTTGATTCCCTGAATGATAGCCGCCGTGCTCCCCATTTCGGCGATAATGTTAAGCTCCTGGCTGCTGTAGCCCTTTTCCATCAGACTGAGTGTTATGGATCGTAAGGTTCCGGAGCCCTGTTCTCGTATGATAAAAGGTTCTTTGAACAACATTTGCAGACTTAGCCGCTTTTTCTTAGCTAACTTGTGATCAACAGGCACAATCAGCCGCATTTTGTCGTTTAACAGTTTTTCCTGTACAATCCTTTTATCGGAAGATGTGGCTCCCACAAGACCGAATTCCAATACACCGGCAATGGTCTCTTCTATTATTTTTTCAGTATCCCCGATTATCAAGGAAACTGTGACTTCCGGATGTTTATTAGTAAATGCACCAACGAGTCGCGGTAGAATATAGCCGCCCGGAATGGTGCTGCCGCCTATCACCAGACGACCTTTGATTTTTCCTTGGAATTCAGCCATTGCAGTTTCGGTTTCATCTCGCAAAGCGATCACTCTGCGGGCATAGTCATAGAGGAGGTCTCCTGCTTTGGTGGGAACTGCTTCTTTGCCGAGACGGTCTATAAGTTGACAGCCAAAATGAGTTTCCAGATCCTTGATGTGGCTGCTAATGGTGGGCTGGGACAGATGAACGGCTTTGCCGGCCCTTGAGAAACCTTTCAATTCAACCACTTTGCAGAAGATATTGAGTTGCCATAAATCCATATTTTAACCACCCATTCCCGATGTTCGTTGAACATCTTCATTGCAACTAGTGCCCATCCATAAATAAGTTTGAGCACTAAGCAGTTTCCAATTCATAAATGAGGGATTTTTTCGATGAGCAAGGCCGCACAAGGGTTTTCGCCCGCTTGTCCCGCATGTATTTGGCGGGGAGGCGTACGTCAGTACGTCGAGGGCGGAAACCCGCGGAGAACGCCGCTCATCGGAAAAATAGCCATTTATGGATGGAAACTAACTAATTTAATGTTTAAAAGGTTTATGCCTTATATCAGCAATTTGTAATTGTATCAAATTTAAATACCCTTTTAAAGGTGGTGCTTGACTAAGAACCGTTAAATTTGTCTTGACAACTTAACCAATCTAGGGCAATTTAAAAAACAGCGCAATAATGAAGGAGCCCATATGCTCAACTCCGAGTCACCGATTCCATTGTATCGCCAGCTGGCGGATATTCTCCTGGCTCAAGTACGATCCGGAGAATATCCACACGGTGCTAGAATACCGTCTGAAAACAGCCTGGCATCAAGGTACGGCATCGGTCGGCCCACCGCCCGGCAGGCCACGGAAATGCTGGTTCGCAAACGCATTCTGGTTCGCAGGCGGGGTTCAGGCACCTTTGTTCGCCGGCAACAAAAAGAGGTCGATCTTTTTTCCCTGGCAGGGACGATGTCTTCTTTTCAAAAAGAAGGGCTTGCGGTTACAAGGCGTATTTTGCAAAAGACCCGCTTGAAGACAATTGCAAACCATGGCGAAAATCCCTTTGCCGACCAAAAGGCCTACCTTCTTTCCAGGCTCAGTCTGGTGGAGAAGACGCCGGTCCTGATCGAAGATATCTATCTGCATGCAACACTTTTTGCAGGTATTGATCGCTTTGATCTTTCGGGACGATCACTGTCGCAAATTGTCGCTGAACACTACTTTATGCGGCCCAGCGGCGGAAAGCAAAACTTTAAAATCGGTTATTTATCAGGGAAGAGGGTATTGCAACTGGCGGTATCAACCCAAACCCCCATCCTTGTCGTGAAACGGTTTTTGAATTTTGCCCAAGCTCAAAACGCCATATACTCGGAACTTTACTGTCGCACGGATCGTTTTGTTTTTTCTCAAAATATAGGAGGGTAATCGATGCAGAATCGAGGCTACTATGATCAGTATGGCGGCGCTTTTCTTCCCGAGGTACTGATTGCAACTGTCGAAGAGCTGGTTGAAACGTTTGAGAAGGCCAAGCAGGACCCGTCTTTTTGGAAAGAATATGCGGATATTATGTCTGAGTATTCCTGCCGGCCGACGCCGGTTACCTTTGCGGAAAACCTTAGCCATTATTTCGGAGGCGGGCGCATTTATATCAAGCGGGAAGACCTGAACCATACCGGGGCTCATAAGGCCAACAATGTCATGGGGCAAGGGCTGTTGGTCAAGCGGATGGGGAAAACCCGCGTTATTGCCGAGACCGGAGCGGGTCAGCATGGGGTGGCGACCGCCACCATGGCGGCCAAATTCGGCTTCAAATGTACCATTTATATGGGAGAGGTCGATGTCCGGCGGCAGCGTCCCAATGTCTTTTGGATGGAACGGCTGGGCGCCGAGGTTGTGACGGTAAAGGAAGGAACTCGAATTTTGAAGGATGCAATTAATGAGGCCCTGCGCGACTGGGTAACCAATATGGATAATACCCATTATGTACTGGGAACGGCCTGCGGCCCGCACCCCTTTCCGGAAATGGTCTCTTATTTTCAATCCATTATCGGCCAAGAGGCACGCCGGCAAATGTTGGAAAGAGAAAAGCAGCTGCCGGACCGCATTTATGCCTGTGTGGGCGGGGGCTCCAATGCCCTGGGGATATTCAAGGCCTTTTTGGATGATCCGGTGGAACTCGTGGGGGTCGAGGCGGCCGGCAGGGGGCTTGAAAGCGGAGAGCATGCTGTCCGCCTGTCCTCCCCGGATGCAAGTGTGGGCGTGGCCCAGGGGTATAAAACATATTTTCTGCAAGACGACGACGGGCAGATGAAAGAAACCCACAGTGTCGCCGCTGGATTGGATTATGTGGGGGTCTCACCGATCCTGGCACACTTCAAGGAGAGCGGACGTATTCGCTTCGAGGCTGCAACCGATATAGAGGTCATCGATGCGTTGTCGCTTACGATTCAGAAAGAAGGACTGATCCCGGCGCTGGAGTCAGCGCATGCCTTTGCGCAGGCATTCAAGGAGGCGCCGAAGCTTTCCAAGACCGACATTATGCTGATCAACCAGTCCGGCAGGGGCGACAAAGATATTTTTACGATAGCCGATGCGTTCAACGATCCTACGTGGCAAGAATTTATCAAGGAAAAAGCGGAGGAATATCATGCTTGAGAAATATCTGAACAACCGGCTCCAAGAAAAAGAGATCCTTTTGATGACCCATATCGTTCTGGGGTATCCGTCATTTGAAGATTCCTTTAAGATTATCGAGGCCATGGTCGCGGCCGGTGTTGATCTAATGGAGCTGCAGATTCCTTTTTCCGAGCCGATTGCAGACGGCCCGGTGATCCTGCAAGCTAACCAGAAAGCCCTGGCAGATGGAGCAACCGTTCAAAAGTGTTTCGATTTTTCCGCTAAGATTGCCCAAACCTTTGATATTCCGTTTTTGTTTATGACTTATTACAATATTCTTTTTAAATACGGGGTTGAGCGGTTTGCAGCCGCTATGGCCGCCGACGGCCTTAAGGGTGCCATTGTGCCGGATCTTCCGCCGGAAGAGGGCAGAGAGTATCTTGCGGCCATGCAAAAATATGATCTTGCTCCGATTTTCATTTTTTCTCCCACGACCCCGGATGAGCGCATGCAATACCTTTCATCCTTTGGGCAGGGTTTTATCTACTGCGTGGCCCGCAAAGGGGTTACCGGTGTTGATACGGACTTTTCCCGGCAACTAGGAGGATATCTTGGGCGCTGCCGCCGGGCCACAAAGCTTCCTTTGGCACTCGGTTTTGGAGTCAAAGAAAAAGCGGATGTCGATTTTTTGAAAGGAAAAGCCGACATCGCCGTTATCGGATCACAGACCATTAGACTGGTGGACAATGAGGGTGTTGGTGCTGTGGGTGAATTTATCAAAAACCTTAGGTAGTTTCCATCCATAAATGAGGATTTTTGTTCAAGATCAAGGCATGCGAAAAAAATAACCACAGGCATATAGTTGTTATTCC
>JAQYVG010000219.1 GCA_030145595.1 Desulfobacterales bacterium
ATCTTTTTGGGACCAGAGACTATATCCGAAAACACCGGCTCCTATAATGGCAACTATGATAGCGATTATCCAAGACTTACTGGTTTTACCTGATTTATTATTTTTTGGCATATTTTTTCCTATTTTTTTTAAGTTGTCACACCGATACAGCAATGTTGCAGAGGTGTCAACCGGACATGTTTACTTTTAACCGCGCAGCATTTACTAGTGCCCATCCAAAAATAAATTTGAGTGCTAATGGCAAAGAATTTTATTCTCTCCCGGGTCCATGGTACTGTCTCCTTCGATGGTGATGGAAAGATTTCGTCTTTCCTCCAGATCAAGAATCTCCCGGCGCTTTTTGTTCAAAAGATATTCTGCGACTTCTAATGGAACGACCCCTTTTACGCTTGAAATATCTGCTTTCAAGGTTTCAAGTCGAAGTTGACGTAAGAAGCTTAGTACCAGGGTTTCGGTCGAAGGAACCTGTCCCTTGCCTTGGCAATGGCGGCAGGATTCAAAGTGGCCGTATTCGATCGACGGCCGTATGCGCTGCCTTGACATTTCCATCAAGCCGAATTTAGAAATCCGGCCGATCTTTGTTTTGGCCTTGTCCGACTTTACAAAATTCTTGAGAGTTCTTTCAACCTCTGATTTGTGTTTCGAATCTCTCATGTCGATGAAGTCAATGACGATCAGGCCTCCCAGGTCTCTTAGCCGCAATTGGCGGGCAACCTCCTCGGCAGCTTCTATGTTGGTCTGTAACGCTGTCAGCTCTATGGATTTTTTCTGGGTTGCTTTTCCCGAATTGACATCAATAGAGACCATAGCTTCGGTTTGCTCAATTACAATATAGCCACCGGATTTCAGTGTAACCTTACTTTCATAGATCGATGCAATTTGACTCTCAAGCTGGTGTTTAGTAAATATCGGTTTGGATCCCTTAAAGAGTTTAACTATTTTGGTATGCTTGGGAGAAATTATTTTAACAAAGTATTTAACATCGTTATATACGGCATCATCATCTATGAGAATTTCAGATACATCCGGGGTAAAATAGTCGCGTATGGATCTTAAAGCCAGGTTCTGCTCTTTGTATAGAAGGCCGGGGGCTTTCTGCTGTGTTACATTTTGCTTGATGTTTTTCCAAAGCCTTAAAAGGTAGCGCATGTCCTTGGCCAGGTGTATTTTGGTACAGTTTACCCCGGCCGTACGGATGATTAGACCGTATCCTTCCTGTATTATGAGTGTGCCGATGATATCCTTGAGACGTTTACGCTCATCTTCATCCTCTATTTTGCGTGAAATGCCCCGGCTAGGGCTTCCCGGCATAAGGACAAGGTATCTTCCCGGCAGTGATATGTAAGTCGTGAGCATAGCTCCCTTTTTCATGAAAGGGTCTTTGCTGACCTGAACAAGGATTTCCTGTCCGCGTTTGACAATATTATTAATAGACTGCTTTCCGGTGGGGTTGTCTAAAAAATAATCACTGTGAATTTCGTGCTGCTGCAAGAAGCCGTGTCGCTCTGCTCCGTAGTCCACAAAAACAGCTTGAAGACTCGGCTCAATCCGGGCAATAATCGCTTTGTAAACATTACCATGGGTAATTTCCTTAGCGGCGCTTTCGATGTGAAATTCTTCCAGCTTATTGTCTTTAACTTTTGCAATCCTGCATTCTTCAGGATCTACGGCATTGATAAGGATTTTGCTGCTCATAAAAGTTTCATTCCTTTTTGCCTTTTTAGGTTTTAAGTATTTGCAAATAATCGTAAAACAATAACCTAAAACCTAGAACGTGATGAATTCGACTTTTACGAATTCATCAATTATAATAGAAGGCGTCTTTACTGTTTGATATGAAAATGTTAGATACAAGTCAATCGATTTCTCAGATGATGAGAAATCCGGGTTAGAGATTCTTGCTATTTGCATCAGGTTGTGGCATGAGAATCACAGTTTGAAATGATATGGATAAAGGATGTATATACAATGGATGAAAAATATGATCCCCAAAAAATAGAAGCCAGATGGCAAGACCATTGGGAAAAGTCCAATCTGTTTGAGGTTAATGAGGATCCTGAAAAGAAAAAATATTATCTGCTTGAAATGTTTCCTTATCCGTCCGGAAATCTTCATATGGGGCATGTAAGGAACTATACCATTGGGGATGTGGTTGCAAGGTACAAAAGAATGCAGGGATTTAACGTCCTGCACCCCATGGGATGGGATGCTTTCGGCATGCCGGCTGAAAATGCTGCTATTGCGCACAATTCCCATCCGGCCGAGTGGACATATCAAAATATCGACAGCATGCGCTTACAGCTGAAACGTATCGGTTATTCCTATGACTGGGGCCGGGAAATTGCCACCTGCAGGCCTGAATACTATCACTGGGAGCAATGGCTTTTTTTGAAAATGTACGAAAAGCAGATGGCCTACAGGAAAGAATCCTATGTGAACTGGTGTGAACCCTGCCAGACGGTGCTGGCCAACGAGCAGGTGGAAGCCGGCATGTGTTGGCGTTGTGGTAAGCCGGTTCGCCAAAAAAAACTCTGGCAGTGGTTTTTCCGGATCACCGACTATGCCGAAGATTTGCTCGAATATTGTGACAAGATTCCCGGATGGCCGGACAAAGTGGTCACCATGCAAAAAAACTGGATCGGAAAGAGCACCGGTGGCGAGATTCGCTTCCCCATCGATAACAGCGATGAGTATATATCCGTTTTTACAACCAGGCAAGATACGGTCTGCGGTGCTACTTTCATGTGCCTTGCTCCGGAGCATCCCCTGGTTCTTAAGCTGGCAAATGGAACGGATCGGCAAACTGAGGTTGAAGAGTTCATCGAGCGGATTGCCATGCAGGACCGGTCGGCCAAAGCGGTTGACGATTATGAAAAAGAAGGTGTTTTTGTCGGTGCTTTCTGCATTAATCCCGTCAACGGCAGGCGCATGCCGGTTTATACCGCCAATTTTGCACTGATGGAGTACGGAACCGGTGCGGTTATGTCCGTACCTGCTCATGATCAGCGGGATTTTGAATTCGCCCAAAAATACGGGTTGGACATAATCGTGGTTGTTAAACCTCATGATGAGGATCTCGATGCGGAGACTATGACCGCAGCTTATGTCGGCGAAGGCGTAATGATCAATTCCGATCAGTTCAATGGTATGGAAAATATCCAGGCCATGGATGATATTGTTACGTATCTGGAGTCAAAGGACCTGGGGAAAAAATCTGTAAATTTCAGGTTAAGGGATTGGGGTATTTCCCGGCAACGTTACTGGGGGGCACCGATCCCCATGATTCATTGCCAAACCTGCGGGGTTGTGCCTGTACCTGAAAAAGACCTGCCGGTACTGCTTCCCGAAGATGCTGCGCTTCTTGAAGGCGGAGGATCACCGCTGCCGGTTCTCGATTCTTTTGTAAAGACGACGTGTCCGGTTTGCAGCCGGTCCGATGCGAAAAGAGAAACTGACACAATGGACACGTTTGTGGAATCTTCCTGGTATTTTGAACGATACTGCAGTCCGCGATGCAGCAGCGGTATGTTTGATAAAAAGGCCGTTGACTACTGGATGCCTGTTGACCAGTATATCGGCGGTGTTGAGCATGCGATTTTGCACCTTCTATATTCGCGTTATTTTACACGCGTTTTGAACGAATTTGAACTGGTCAACTACAAGGAACCTTTTACCCGGCTTTTGACCCAGGGGATGGTTTGTAAAGAGACCATTTCCTGTCCGGACCACGGCTTCCTCTTCCCCGAAGAGGTCAAAGATAGCGGTGCAAGTGCCGTATGCCGGCAATGCGGCCAAAAGGCTATATCGGGGCGAGTTGAAAAGATGTCCAAGTCGAAAAAAAATGTGATCGATCCGAATCTCCTTATAGAAAAGTATGGTGCGGATACCACGAGGCTCTTTTGCCTTTTTGCAGCACCCCCGGAAAGGGACCTGGAATGGAGTGAACAAGGCGTTGAGGGCGGCTATCGCTTTCTGAAGCGTGTTTGGCGCCTGGCCTCAAGCTACATGGAAACTATAAAAAACTTAGCCCCTTTTGACGGCACTCCCGACGAGCTCGAGGGCAAATTTCGGGAGCTGTTTAAAAAGACTCACCAAGCCATAAGAAAAGTGACCAAAGATATCGAGGACCGGTTCCATTTTAACACTGCCATCAGCGCGGTGATGGAGCTTGTCAACACCATGTACGGCATTGAAACGATCGACAGTAGCCCTCAACAGGCCGGAGTGATGCGGCTTGCCATGGAATCGGTTGTCTTGCTTTTATCGCCCGTTGTGCCGCATTTTGCCGAAGAATTATGGGAAGCCCTGGGCCATGAATCGAGTGTTCTGCTGGCAGCCTGGCCGTCTTACAGGGGTGATGCCCTCATCAAAGATGAGTTGTTGATCGTGGTACAGGTAAACGGCAAACTCAGAAGCAGGTTTAACGCAGCTGTTGATACCGATGATAATACGTTAAGGGAAACGGCCCTTGCAGACGAGCGCGTTCAAAAATTCATCAAAGACAAACCGATTAAAAAAGTTGTTGTGGTAGCAAAAAAACTGGTTAATATAGTCGTCTAAGCATAACACGGGCAAGTTCCGAAAGTGGGACAGGCCGAAAAAAAACATTTGCCACAAAGACACTAAGACACAAATGTGAGTGATCAGTTATCGGTTATCAGTAATCAGTTTCCCTTACTGATCACTACTCACTGATGACTGCTCACCCTTGATTGCCTTGGTGTCTTAGTGGCAATGAAAAAAAATTTGCCGCAAAATACGCAAATTTAATAACCAAGCAACTAAAACTCATTGATGAGCGCACTATTGTTTTATAAAAGAATAAAAATTTGGATTATCCTGGTTTTGTGGGTATTTTTTTCAGCCTGCGGCTACCGGTTTACCGGGAGTGGCGGTTTCCCGGCCGGCATAAAGACGATGAGTATCACCATCTTTGAAAACCGAAGCGTTGTGACCGGTCTGGAGAATACTGTTACAAACGATCTTATCTATGAGGTCACCAGGAGCAAAGGAGTAGTTTTAGTTCGCAAAGACAAAGCCGAAGCTGACCTTAGCGGGGTCATTGTTTCCACTCAGACCGGAGCAATTTCCCGCAGGGATGTGGGCACTTCAACTGAAAGAAGGGTGACGGTCACGCTCAATTTGAAATTAACAAACACCAGCGGCATAATAATATGGTCTGCCAATGGTGTTGCGCAAAGCGAAGCCTACATTGTCGAGGATGATAAGCAGGGTACCGACCAAAACAGGCAAGACGCTATCTCAAAGGCTTCAAAAAGGCTTGCGGAAAAAATTTATAATCGGTTGACGGCAGATTTTTAAATGATTCACCTGCAGGAAGCTCAGCCCTGAACGCAAAGCGCAATAAGATAGGTGCCTAGCGCCGGCTGGTCAAGCTGAGATGGTGTTAACAAGCTTGGTGAGGCGGGAAATTTTGCGAGATGCAGTTTTTGTATGGAACGTACCCTTTTTGGCGGCCTTGTCAATAATAGATTTTGCGTCATCAAGTTTTTTTAAAGCTGCCTCGCTTGACTTTTCGCTGACAGCCAGCCTCACATTTTTAACACTATTTTTTATTCTGGTCTTCACGGACTTGTTGCGTATACGCCGAATTTCATTTTGGCCGGCACGTTTGATAGCAGATTTATGATTCGCCAAGTTTATTTTCTCCT
>JAQYVG010000021.1:0-7907 GCA_030145595.1 Desulfobacterales bacterium
GGAGACGATTGGCAATTTATGGCACATCTGGCTCATTGGAGTGATTGGTAGCTTATTTTACTTACTATGGACTTCATGGGAATATTTTTCTGTCATCATAAAAGGGGATGATCTTGAAAACGATCCCGAGGACAAGGCCATCACTAAAGCGACTCTTCGTGCATTTTGGCCACTTGTCTCGGCAGGTCTATTTTTTGTGCTGCTTGTATTGGCATCGTTTTATAATTTAATAATTGCTTAGAAACGCAGCTATTCCCCGTACAACGAAAACACTATATGAGGTGAATTCAAGTTGTAAGTGCACCACGAAAATGGCAATGAATCGCATCAATTTTTCAGTATTATTCGCTTAACCATCAAATTACATATGCAATAGGGATAAGTACGAATGAAAAAAAGAAAAAAAATTCGCACGGGGATCGTTTTGGTATTGGGTTTGGTTTTGGTTTCCGCAAATATCGCTGCAGGTGATGTTTGCAAGGGTTATCCACCTCAAGCGCCGCGAGATATAGACAATCGTGCCGGAGAGAATAAGTCTAGGTTCTCAATGGCGCCCAGCTATACGGAGTTGAATCTGTGCCATCTTCATTTCCACGTCAATGCAGAACACAAGTCGAAAGATTTTTCAATCTACGCCGGTGATGGTATAAATGGTCTTGGCGGTGGATATCAATGCAATAATAGTACGTCCCTGACAAAGTCAGAGTTGCAAGCACCGATGACAAATTTTTGTAAAGATGTAAAACCAGGTGATACGATTGAGGTGCACTGGGTATATACATCCTGTGACGTGAAACCTGCAAAAACTCTCAAAGGTTGCTTTTCTGACAGTTGCATCAATCCCAATCTGCGTGTGGAGGCCCAGGTTTTCACCGTGGTTAATGACGCATTAGCACTCAACTTTTGGGACTTCACTTATGACGGCAATATCGTAAACGGGTACCACCAGGCCAAAGCACTTCCAACGAACACCGGCAAACCAGTCGAGTATGTGGGGTCTACAACGGGCTCAATGTATACTGAACAGAAATGTTCGCCCTTTCAAGGCGCGTGGAGTGTTCGGCCAAAGTGCGCTAAAATCGACATCAATAGCCTTAGCGAGTGGTGTAAAAATAATGTCTTTGAAGAAAATCATGCGCACGGTGTCAGAAAACTTGTCACAAATCCGAAGCTTCTGGAGGAAATAAAATAACGTTTTTCAACACAGATTCACCAAATTAGAGATGCGAAATTTGAGTATGTATTTATGGGTGTTGGGAGGGGTTTTGAATCCAGTTTTAGTTGTTTTGGAACTGACTAGCCAGGTCATTATCAACCACGTACATGCAGATTTCCTTGGCGCCCTGCTCGGTATACTTCCATTTATCACAAAGATTGTTCATCAGGAAGGTTACATCGTTCCGGATTTTTTTGTCGTAAGTCTTAAAATCTTCCGTGTCGTAGTCCTTGATGGCGCGCCTAAAGTTTTCGTTTTCAAGGAAAGGTTCCAGCACCTTTTCTTTCAGGTGGTGAACATAGCGTTCATGCAGAGAATTATATACATTCGTTTCAGTAATCGCTTTTCCTTCAACCAAAATCTCCTGGGTCAACGTCCGGGAGGTATATTCCTGGTGGATGCTCCTTCTAAACAGATAGCGATCGTGATTATTTAGTTTTCCACTCAACAGGCGCGTTTCGATATTCTTGAAGAAATCTTCGGTTATTTCCAGTTTTTCCCCGGTAAACTTGCACTTTTCGACGTCTCCTATTTCGAAGTTAACGGCAAAAAGATAGTTTTGAATATCTCTGGATATCTGTTCCTCATTGTAATAGTAGAGTGACTCTTTGACTTCCTGCAGTACCGTGTAGTTGTACATGCGCAGCAGTGAATCGAGAAACCCTTTGGGAATCGAATCTTTGATTTCCGGGCGAGATTTAGTGAAAAAATTATTCAACATTGACATGTTGATGAGTTTGTCGCCCTTGGCATATTTGGAATAAAGCTCATTAAATATTTTAATGGAATCGCGCCCGGAAATGCCAAGCTTGCCTTCTGTTTCCGATTCTGCAATGATTTTGCGTCGGCGTTTTGCCGTTAATTGTTTTCTATCTTCCTGCGTCAGCCAGGCCGGAATATATCCGGCATAAAGGTTCATCTTGAGAAGCTGCAGGTTCTCATCACAATAAAGGTTGTATTTGTCCGCATCGCCGATCCATTCCAACATTACCGGTGACTTGGTGTTTAGCCGGGAGGCGATAATAACACGGGCAAAATTGTTAAGTACTCTGGGCAAAAAGCTATGGCCAATATGTTTTCCGAAAATGTTATTGTAAATCTCTACCTCTGTATTCAGATCCAGAACATAGGGAATTTGTATATTCTCAATGCGGTCTGAGAAGGAAGGGAAGTCTTTTATGTTTTTTTTATCTTCGGGGTTCATCAGCGCCAGAAATAGCGAGTTTACGTTTTCCTCAATATCTTCCACTTTGTGGATGCCTTCACTGATAATGTTGTGAAGCTGGATCAATCGCTCGGTATTGTTGGATTTGATGTCCATGAGAGCGTAAATGCCGTTGTTGGTTTTGGCATAGCGCGAATATAAATATCTAATCTGGTTGCCGTCCTGCAGCATCATGTTCAACCGGCTTTGGAGAGCGTTATTGCTGAACGTATTTTCTCTTGAAGGTTTATCGCCGGGATTAAAGACGCTGATGCCTTCTCCGAGGCGCCTGTTGAACGGGTACGATCTTGCATACAGCATCTTAAAGACTTTCTGGGGACTCTTCAGTTTGCCCAATAGCGCCTGGTACAGGGAACTGCAAATCGTACAAGGATTGTCGCTGAATACCCAGTCGTATTCTTTCTCGGTAAACAGTTTCCATTTAAGTTCATCATTATTAAACAGGTCATCGAAAAAAGGCCGGCGGTAATCTTTGGGAATCATCAAAACAGGGTGATCATGACTGGGACAGGGCACTTCTATGTATTCCGGCGTTGAAACCAGATGGGTTTGGGGTTTAAACAATTCATGCTGATCCTGAGTCGACTTTTCCTGCATTTGAAGTAATTTTTCAAACATGGACATGGTAGCATGTTCTGAGGAACTCCCCAATATTGTACGGTCCAATCTCCAGACGGTTTCGTGACAAGCGCCGTCTTCGGTATTGGTATACTCTTCAAACTTCGTTAAAAGGTTGTTTAAAAAAGTACTCTTTCCGCTGCCGTGAGGACCTTCAAAAATATAGATCTTATTTTGCTGGGCACCGCGCTGCAAAGCTTCAACAAGGTTTATCAGCCGATTGGCAAAGAGTCGGTCGGCGAAAAAGGGGTTATCTAAACCTTCTACAAAGAGTCGGCTGCAATCGTAGCGGACGAAATCGATCGATTCGGGATCATCGGGGTACTCGTTGACGCCTTCTCCAACATAAGTCTTGATCATGTCATGAAACACCTGGAAAATATTGCGCAGCACAACAGACGGCTTGGCGACAAGCCCTTGGAGAAATTCCTCAAAGGCTATGGTGGCGCGCTGGTCCCGGGAGCCCATGCTGCGATCGATATTTTCCATGGCTGTTTTAATGTTTTTCATACGGTGTCCTACACAAGCTTTTTTCTGGTAAGCTCGCGATCTTGCATGGTATACAATACCCGTTCCCATTGCACTTCCTGCACCTGCTCTTCTGTTTGCGAAGGGCTTGGGTAGCCGAAGAATGCGTCGTGTCCCTGCGCCGGTTTTGTCGGCACAACCTCGCTTGTTTCAAGCTGAACAGGTCCGCCCCAGAGATATTCAATCCCCATCATGGTATTAAAGATAAAATCCTTAACCAGAGGTTTCTCTTCAAAGTGATGCACAAGATAAAGCTTGTTGTCGACGTTTTTCTCCGGATCGACTGTAATATGCGGGGGGTGATAGAGGGAGTTTTGCAGCATCTGCCGATAGTCTTGAGCCTTGCGGCTCTTGACATAGTACTTCCAAACCATTTTTTCAGAGTTTAATTTTTTTCCGGCTACAAACAGTTTGTTTTTGGTGACAAAATCCTGATCAACAAATGTGTTGATCAACATGGAATCGGAAAAGTTTTCACGAACTTTAAAAATAAATTCCTGCCCCTTACCTGTTTTTGCATCAAACTTTTTACGCCCGTCCAAATCAGAGCGCCGCTGAAAATCCAAGGAATATTTTCCTTTGTCGGCTATTTCTTCGATATAGTAAAATAGCCGCATCCCCAGGGCATAAGGGTTCAGCCCTACGCGCGGCAACGATGTAACCGCGGAATTGACGCGGGCAAAATCGAACTCGTGTCCCTTGATGCGCTCATCCGGCAGGAAAAGGTTTTCGTGCCAATAGCTGGCCCAGCCTTCATTCATGATTTTTGTTCGAATCTGCGGCTGGAGGAACAGAGATGTTTTGCGTACCACCTGCATGACCGATTCCATCCACTTGTTTTCATCTTTATTGATGAAGTCAGCGTTTTCCATTAAAAACTGAATCAGATCAATTTTTGGCTTGGCGCCGTTTTCAAGATATTTTTTAAAATGCGCTTCGAATTCAGGGTATTTTTTGATCGCATCCGCAAAGAAGGATTGTTCACCCAGGTCCTGGTGAGTACGCATACAGTCATTGTACCTTTCAATTTCCTTAATATATTCGTGAATTTTTATATCTTTAACAGCCTGTAAAAACACATCAAAATAGTAGTCGAGGCGTTTAGGCCGGGTTGTGGCCGATCCGCGATTCACGCGGGAAAGCTCATCGTAATATCCTGCCAGATTATCTATACCGCGGGTAAACTCAATAATGTAATCTACCCATCTGCCCTTTTCCGATCGGAGGTTGGCGATCAGACGCTTGTCTGCCAAGGCCTGGCCGTTGAAATCATCGTCCCAGGTATGGCGAAAGTACAGGTTGTTTTGAAAAAAATCGACGTGGGCAATGACATGATAAAATATCATCACGTTCAACCAGTCAGGGTTGTTGTCGTTGTAAAAAGAGATGGCCGGCCGTGTGTTAATAACTGTTTCATAAGGATTGCCGGGGTAAAGCTCATAGCGGCCTTTTTCTTTAAGGACTTCAACATCATGAACCCAGTAGTCGTAAAGATTCGGAATCATCACTTTGGGGGTCAACTCCAGCAGATCCCGGTTGGTTACAATATACTCTAAGGTTTCGTCCTCAAAGCGCAAGCCGGCGGCACGCGCTCTTTCTTTGCAGCCTTCCATAATTTTTTTGGTATGCTGGTTGATCAGTTCCATTGTTCGTCCAAATAAACATGCTTTTTTATAAGTTAATCGAGATTCAACAAGTATTGCCACCTCATGCGCTTTTAGGTTCAGTCATTTGTTATCTGTCATTTGTATCGTCGTCGGCCAGTCATTTTTAACCAATGACGAATGACCACTGACAAGTGACAGTTAAACTTTTTATAAGCGGCGCAGCCGCGCTACATAAAATCGCGCAGCGATTTTATTCGCTGATCAATCTCTTGATGCCTTCAATAAGCCGCTGTTCGTCAGAATCTTCCTGCAAGACATCAAGCCGGAGTAGTTTAGGCTTTTCTTCCAGCAGCTTTGATTTGTTCAAGTACCTTTCAACTTCGGTGCTGTTGGCAGAGTCGCTGGCGTGTGCCGCGATCGTAATACCGATTCGGTTGGCATAGGCCAGCATCTTTTTTAATTCCGGAATGGTCTCTTTTCCGCTGGTATCCCAGTCATCTCCGTCGGTTCCGTGGAAAATATAAATATTATAATCCTGAGCCAGGTTTTCTTTTTCCACAATTTCGTTGACCATGCGATAGGCTGAAGACACCTGCGTACCGCCGGCGACTTTGGAGTTGTAATAGGTATAAAAATCTTTAACTTCTTTGGCCTTGGTATCATGCACGATAAAACGGGTTTCCACCTGCCTGTCATATTGGTACAATAACCAGCTGTAGATCAGGACGTGCTGGGACACCACAAGCTCAGTGGCTTTGCCTATCATGGAGCCCGAATAGTCTCTTAAGAAAAAGACCATGGCCTGGGACTCATAGTCTTTTTCACGGGAGAGGATGCGATAGATTTTATCGTTGGGCGCGATCAGAAAGCCGGTGGGGTCGATATTGCCGACATCGGGCAGATTCCCCAGGCTGATATTGGTTTCAACGATTTTGCGCAACGTAGCCCTTTTGTCAATGATCTGGCCAAAACCCCGATGTCTGTCGGTCATGTCATAGGTATAACGGGTGAGGGAGCGCTTTTTGCCCTTGTCTTTAAGGTTGGGGAGTTCAAACTTCTCCGTGAGAATCTTACCCATATCATAGGCATTGGACTCCATCTCATGCTGGCCGTCATCGCCTTCGCCCGGTCCCGCTCCCTGTTCAACATCTTGGGG
Organism: Desulfobacterales bacterium; assembly: GCA_030145595.1. Classification (GTDB taxonomy): domain Bacteria; phylum Desulfobacterota; class Desulfobacteria; order Desulfobacterales; family UBA11574; genus Desulfatibia_A. The sequence continues at coordinate 6,351 of JAQYVG010000021.1, forward strand.
GCGCAGCGGCTCTTCGCCGATGGTTTCATTCTCTTCGCCGTCACCTGATCCACCGGCCTGTTCTTCTTCAAAAGGCTGCAATGTCGGGTCATGAATAAATTTTTCTTCTGCGGTGGTGGGTACCACCACGACCTTATCTTTATCCCCCTTGCCCGGTTTGATCATGCGACCGATTCGTATTTTGCGCGGAAACCCATCGTCCACTCTTTTTTTGTCACGTTCCAGCAGTTCGTCAACGCTGCGCAAACAGGTAGTGTAAGTACTTTGAGGAGCATGGATGCCCTGCAAATCGAAAGGATCGTTGTATGCGTAAATATTATCTGAAGCACGGTCGAACGTATCGCTTGCAGCAGCTTTGGCACGCGCAACCGCCGGGGAGTCTTCGTGGGAATGATCGCCCTCTAATTCGGACAGGATCTTTTGCTCCTGTGAGGGTGTCAGGCCTCTTTGCTTAAGCTGATGATAAAGTTTTAACAGTTCAGGATCCATGGTGTTGGTTTCATGCTGTCTTATTTGGAACTACCAATTTCTTTTCCAAAATAATGATTATCAATCGTTAACAGTCAGTTGTCATTAGTCATTGGTCATTTGAAAAAAAAGACTGCTACGCTTTAGGATCGCTTCGCTGAAGGAAAAAAAGTCTTTTTATCAATATCCCTCAAGGCCGCCAGGCCGCTCCTCAAACGAAGTGCTCCTCAAACGATTTCTCCAATTACAAGTGGCACAATAAAAAATTTCAAGGCCAAGATTATAGCCATGCAAAAAATAATTATGTATTACAGGTTATTGGCCATCCTCCTGCGTGCAGAAATACTCGATGGTTTTTTGGGCACAGGTTTTACAGTAATTGAGCTTGGTCAGCATGGTGTCGATCATACGATCATACAGCTTCTGATTTTCTTCATTGGTACGATTTGCCAAAGCTCCGATGAGACTTCCGGCTCCGGCAATGTCGGACTTGAGCCGCACGTCAGTGACCGCTTTGACCAACTCCAGATTATCCATGAAATCGTAATTGGGATCGACGGAAATTTTCTGACCGTATATTTTGCGAATAGAAGTTCTGAAAGTTTCACACCTTTCCTGGGTTTTGAGCCCCATGCGTTCTTCAATGCTTTTGATATAGCGTTCGTCGATTCTCATGGCCTGGAGTTCACCGCTCTGGGGATCTTTGTATTTCCACATTTTGTCCGGCCCCAGGTTTTCGGCGTCAATGCCGATGATCATGTTGACATAGTTCATGACGTCTTTGCGGATGGCGAGTGGTTCATCCATATAAGCGTTGAACATTTCGGTCATGACTCTTTCGCGATACATCCCCTTGGCGGTTTTAAGATCTTCTAAGAATTTGATCCTGTCATTGGCATCGGTTACATAGTCTAAAATGACACGTTCGAGGGTTTTAAAGATGTCATGGGCAAACATGCACTGCCCTTCATTGGTTTCGGAGCTTTCAATCAACAGTTGTATAGCTCTTCCCAGGTTGCGCTGCCCCAGGCCTTTTTGGCCAAAACGCTTGGTGATATCCGGTTCATGGTTGAGCGTGTCGATGACTTC
>JAQYVG010000021.1:8006-20698 GCA_030145595.1 Desulfobacterales bacterium
CGTCAAGGTCTTGATGCTCTTTTCACCGGCGACTTCACCGGCAGCCAGCTTCATGGTTTCAATTGCTGTCAGCTTTTCGGAGCCGGGGAGACGGGATAGAACCACCGCTATTGATGCGGAGTAATTCAAGTTGGGATCTTTGTGCAGGTTTTCCTTGTTGAGCGTAGTCTTGGTATCGCTTCCAATGGCATATGATGTAAGATCTTCCTGCAGCTTGTAGTCCGTGTTGTGCGAGACATAGCAAATGCGGCACCTGTCAACGATAGGCGCTTCTTCCTTTTCGGCTAAAAAACGGTTAAACTCGGAATTGTTGCTGGTGGCGATGATCAGAGTGTCAATGGGCCATTTGAAGCCGTCAATTTCAATATTGCGGTTTTGGATGACGCCCAAATACACCTGGACCAGGTCTTTTTTATTTTTAAATATTTCGTCGCTGAAATGAATGCCGCCGCCGGCAACACGTGCCAGTGCGCCGCGCCTTAAGTCAAAACGGTATGGATTGTTGGTGTCGGTAATATGAAGCAGTCGTTGGATAGACTCTTCCCCATGCAGATCCACGGCTGAAGATGTGATTTTGTCTTTGGCCGGATACTTGCCGGTTACGGTCCCCAGGCTCTCCGTCAACGGCACCGGAGTGATTTCAATCAAAGCGAGCATCTTTTCGGTGTTGCCGCCGGCGTAATTGCGGATAGTGTTCCAAATATATCCGCTGCAGGCACCTAAGGGCCGGTAGTTTTTGTAAAGCTCTTCGACTTCTTGGTCTGAAAAACCTATTTTTTCAGCCAGATAGCTTTTACTCTCCTGGTGATCGTCAAAAAGATTCATAGCCAGGATCATGGGATCCTCAAAAGTTTGGGATTCAACGGAAGTGATTTTTCCGTACCCGTTGAGCTTGTCTAAATTGTTGAACTTGAAGGTGTACTTGCGGTTTTTATCCAGGGATAAAAATTGACGATATTTGCTGCAAAGAAAATCGACAAAAAAGGTTTTACCGTTTCCAGGCTCTCCAACGAGGACGAAAGCCATTTCTTTGGATGAGCCGTTCTCAGCCGCATCTTTGACAAACGAGACAAAGCTGTTGATTTCATCATACATGCCGATGATATGTTTTGCCCCTGTGTTGAAAATCTGGAACGTGTAAGTTGTTTTGCCTTTGACCGTGATTTTTTCAATATCACTCTCCAGAATCATCCTGGAAACGCCTTGGAAAGCATTTTCAAAGCACCGTTTGCCTTCTTTGACAGCAACCAGATGATTGTGTAGCGTCTGCTCCACTGGTTTGTTATCCATTTTTTACCTCCATTATTTTTCGAATTCATTTTTTAATTTTATAGAATTAGCATCTTTATCGTATTTAAGGATATTTTGGAGCTCTTCGACGATAAGAGGTTTGCAGGCTTCATCACCAGTAAATTCAACCTTTCGATTGCCATTATTAAAATCGATAACCAGATTGCAGTTGTATTTTTGTGCAGTCGCCTTGATGATTCTTGCTAAAACTTCTGTGTTGGTCTCCTCTATTTGTACTGGTATCTTATTTGACATGCTTTGTTTTCCTCTATTTTCAGCGCTTGCCGGATAATTTTGGCTATCCTCATCTGCTTTTTGCCGTTTTATAACTGTAGAAGCAAGAAAGGTGCCAAGCTTAATAACTTGGATAGACTTGAACTGGCGCTATGACAAAAAGATTATAATATCATTAGCTTAAAGGTAGGTATAGGTCTTGCAAACGAAAGGATTGCTTGGTGAGAACGTAAAATATAGGGTTTGTTGCCTGTGATGGCAGTTGTCAAAAATATGTCTTTCATTATGACTGGAGACCAAGAATATAAAATAGATTCAAAAGGTTGTAACATAAGTGTTAGGCGTGTGAGTGCGGTCAATGTGCCAATATCATGACGGTTCAAATCAAAAGCCGCACCAGGTTGTAATGTTTTCCAAAGCCTCACGGGCACTGGCAACTTGGTTGGCCGCAAAATCCCAGTTGGGACAGCCCATGGCGATGGCGACGATGATGCGTTGGGACGCAGGAATTTGTGCAAATTTTCGCAATATATCCGGGTACATTACCCCCTGGTTCTGGACGCAGGTTCCCAGGCCGAATTCCAGGGCGGCAAGACAGATGGTCTGCGTTACACCCCCGATATCGAGCAGCGGTCTTGTTTCCGGCAGCGAGCCGTCACTTGTAATAATGATGACCGCCGGTGCATTAAAATAGCGGAATCCGCGCTCTATCCATTCTGTTCTTTTCTGTTGGTCCTCTCGGGCTATCTCCATGAGCTTAAAAAGCTGTTTGGCGATTTCCACCTGACGCCGACGATATACGCTGCCGGGAGGCCATTGATCAACTTTCCATTCAGGGCTGAAGGGCTGGCCGGCTTGCAACTTTTCAATGGTAGCCATTCTGATATTTTCAAGCACATCTCCGGTGATGACGGTAAACTGCCACGGCTGGGCGTTGGATGCAGAGGGTGCGCGGCAGGCAATCTTTAAGATCTTTTTTAAAATATTTTGGGAAACAGGATCAGGCTTAAAGTCCCTGATGCTTTTCCGGGTTTTTATGGCTTCAACGACATTCATTAAACCGCCTCCATTTTTATTGCCACTAAGGCACCAAGGCCGTCACCGGTGAACAGTTATCAGTGAGAAGTGATCAGTAAAGCGAAACTGATTACTGAAAACCGATAACTGATCACTGACATTAGTGTCTTTGTGCCTTGGTGGCAAATGTTTTTAATCCGGGCTGGGGATTTGCCGCCAATGAACGATGGCATTGGCATAATAGGACAAAACATCAATATGTTGGGGGTCAGCACGGTACAATCCATCCGATTCAGTCACAATGCGTCGCAATCTAAGCGTGTTTAATGCCGTCAAAATGGTTTGCGCCCGGGATCTTCCGGCAACATATACCGTAGCACCTCGGGCTTCGATTTCATCAATCAAACCATGCACGTGCGCTTCCACATCAAACGCGCTCAGCGGTTGTTCGACAGCTTCCAGCATAACCATGGCCACCAGAGACACCGGAAGAATCGGGATAACCTGCTCGATGGAATTCATCAGTTGTTTGCAAAGTTTTTCAACAAAAACAAAACGTGTTTCGCGGTCAACTTCGCTGACATTCACGCGGTTCTGCCGGCAAAATTGGCGCGCGGAAACATACGGGCCAAAGTTGACACAGGCATAACCATATCTTTGCCATCGACTGCGAATCATTAATACTATACTGCGCCAAATAAACCAGCTGGTGGTTTTTACTACAAACCAAAGGCTGCGCTTTTCGGCCTCAGGATCCAGCGCACGTACCAAACTGCGATCTTCCAAGGTTCTGTCATAGTTAATCCCCACCGGAATAAAAATAATATCTCGATCTTTTTCCAATTCAAAACTGCGCAGCATATAATCGATCAGGCCCAGTTTCGGTGGCTGCAATTGGCCGTCCCGGCTCAGTCCTCCTTCTAAAAAAACAGCCTGGCAAACACCCTCTTTGGTCGCCATATGGACATAGCGTTCAAGCACCAAACGATACAGTGGATTTTGTGAACGGCGGCGTACAAAATAAGCACCCATGGCCTTAATCAGGGTTTGCAGGGGCCAGATCTTGGCCCATTCACCAACTGCATAAGAGAGGGTCGTTCGTTCTGCTGCCAGAAATGCCACCAGAATATAGTCCATATTGCTGCGGTGGTTCATCACGAATACGACGGTTGCATCGGGGTCAATAGTGTCCGGTTGTACATCATCTGTCAGACCGACGCGTACCATATAAAGACGGCGAGCAATTTTTTTTGCCAGCCAGTAACCCAGGCGAAAATAAAGATAGGCATTAAAGGAGGGTACAATCTCCTTGGCATAGCGTAAAACTTTTGCCTGCATAACTTCACGCGGCGTGTCTTCTTTTTGGGCATAAGATTGTATTGCTTTAATTACCTTAGAATCGTAAACCAGCCGCTCGACTAACACTTGCCGCTTGGTAAGCTGGAATGGTTTGATTTCGATGTCCAACCGGCTGCCGATTTCATCAATGACACGGTTGATGCGCCGTCGCAAAAACCAACGCACACTGGGAATAAAAATTCGATCCAAAATTGCCAGGGTGCTTATTAAAACCAAAAATAAAAAAAACCAGAGCGATATTGTGATTTGACCAGCCATGATCTCCGCTGCCATATGGTATGATCTGTTCTGTGAAGCAAACAGGTTGGCGATGATATTTCCTTAATAATTAAATACTTAATAGTTCAACAAGATGCTGTCAAGGAAAATCTTCAGCAATTTTAACAATCTTTGCAAGTAGCTGTTTTAGTATAATGAGCCAACAAATTTGATTGACATGCAGACAGCTATTACTTATAACAAACGTTATCAATAACTATAGATAATTCACTTCCTGATGGGAATTCAGCAAGCTTGCAGATAGTCCTCATAGCGCGTCTTCGCCTTGCTATCTGTACTCTGATGTTGCTGATTTTTTTGATATTACCTATAATGTTTAGATATGTTTGGCGATTTCTTCCTGCGCTCTTAATAATCGCTGACATTCTACACAGACCTAATTCCCTTAACTTTTTGTTAGAGCAGCATCAGCCCGTTTGTGCTGATAAAATTCGGCAATAATTTTTGGATGCAGTTTAAATCATAAGGAGGGTTAAATGTCTAAAAAGTGGGTATATTTCTTTGATGAAGTTGCACAGGCTGAGGAATATGTCGGCGGTGACTGGGAAAAAGTAAGGGGGTTGCTCGGTGGCAAGGGGGCTAACCTGGGGGAAATGGTGCGCATCGGCGTGCCGGTGCCGCCCGGCTATACGGTTACCACCGAAGCCTGTAACGCCTATCTGGATGCCGGCGAAACCTATCCTGAAGGGTTAAATGAACAGATTCTGGAATCCTTGGAAACAGTTGAAGCCAAAACCGGCAAGAAATTCGGTGATCCGCAGAACCCACTTTTGGTTTCATGCCGCAGCGGTGGGAAGTTTTCCATGCCCGGCATGATGGATACCGTACTCAATATCGGTTTGAACGACGAAACCATCAAAGGAATGATTGCATTGAGCGGTGATGAACGTTTTGTGTACGATTCCTATCGGCGCCTGGTACAGATGTTCGGCAGTGTCGTTATGTTGGTGCCCGACGAGCATTTTGAAGAGGTGCTTACCGCGGCGCGTGCCAAAGCGGGTGTGAAAACCGACACAGAGCTGTCAGCCGCAGAGTGGAAGGCGGTGGCGGAACAATTCAAAGCGATTTTCAAACGCCATACCGGCCGTGACTTTCCAACCGATCCCTATGAGCAGCTGAATCTTGCTACCGAAGCTGTTTTTAAAAGCTGGTTCGGCAAACGCGCTGTGGACTATCGTAATGCCGCCGGTATCGCCCATGATCTGGGCACGGCCGTCAATATCCAGACCATGGTCTTTGGTAACCTGGGCAATGACAGCGCCACCGGCGTGGCTCTGACGCGTAACGGGACTACCGGCGAAAACCGCGTTGAAGGCGACTATTTGATCAATGCCCAGGGCGAGGATGTGGTTGCCGGCATACGCCAGACCGAAGACATTTTAAAACTCAAAGAGGAGCTGCCGGCAGCTTATGATGAATTCTATCTGATCTGCCGCAAGCTTGAAAAACACTACCGTGAGATGCAGGACGTCGAATTTACCATTGAAAAGAATAAGCTTTGGATGCTGCAAACTCGCGACGGCAAACGCACGGCCCAGGCCGCCGTGCGCATTGCAGTGGACTTTGTCGAAGAGGGGATGATCACACGTGAAGAAGCGGTCATGCGCGTGACCCCCGAGCAAATCGATTTTTTCCTGCATCCGCAGTTTGACCGCAAATCAATTTTGAAAGCCAAAGCGGACGGCGACATGCTCGCCACCGGTCTTAACGTCTCCCCCGGTGCGGCGTTTGGTGTCATTGCGCTCGATGCCGATTTGGCTGAAAAATGGGCCAAAGAAGAAGGTAAAGACGTCATTATGGTGCGACCCGAAACACGGCCGGACGATGTGCACGGCATGCTGGCGGCCCAGGGAATCCTCACCAGCCGGGGTGGACGGACCAGCCATGCCGCCCTGGTAGCCCGCCAGTTCGGCAAACCGGCCGTGGTCGGTGTGACGGACCTTGAAATCGATTTTTCCAAACGCCAGATCAGCGTTAACGACCGGGTTATTAAAGAGGGCGAATGGATTTCTATCGACGGCACTGAGGGTGAACTTTATGCAGGCAAACTTCCCACGGAAGTACCCGAATTTGAAGACCCGGATTTGATGAAGCTGCTCTCCTGGGCCGATGAATTCCGCAAGTTAGGTGTCTGGGCCAACGCCGATTATCCGGCGGATGCCACGCGGGCGCTCAAGTACGGTGCCGAGGGCATCGGTCTGTGCCGCACGGAGCACATGTTCTTTGAGGCCGAACGCATGCCCTTTGTACAAAAAATGATCATGACCGACAAAACTGATGAACGCAAGGAAGCACTTGCAGCGCTGCTGCCCTTTCAGCGCGAAGACTTTATCGGTCTTTTCCGGGTCATGGACGGCCTGCCGGTCATTATTCGCCTGATCGACCCGCCGCTGCATGAATTTTTACCCTTTCATAGTGATTTGTTGCGCGAACTGTTCGATCTTAAAATTCAGATCAAAGACGCCGGTACACTTGCGGCAATCGATACGCTGCTTGCCCAGATTAGAGATAAAGAAACGCTCCTCCAGCAGGTCGAGCTTCTGCATGAGTCCAATCCCATGCTGGGTCTGCGCGGCGTACGCCTGGGCATTCACATTCCGGAATTGACAACCATGCAGGTACGCGCCATTTTTGAAGCGGCCTGCATTGTGGCCAAAGAGGGCGTGGAGGTGCATCCCGAGGTCATGATACCCCTGACCAGTCACGTCAACGAACTCAAGGTCCAGCAGGCTGCCCTCATGGCTGAAGCCAAAAAGGTCATGGCAGAACAGGGCATCGAGCCGCATTATAAGTTCGGAACCATGATCGAAATCCCGCGGGCAGCGATAACCTGTGACCAGATTGCCGAATATGCGCAGTTTATATCTTTTGGAACCAATGACTTAACTCAAACCACCTTTGGCATTTCCAGAGACGATGCCGAAGCAAGCTTTCTGATCGAATACATGGAAAAAGAAATTCTGCCGGAGAATCCCTTTGCCGTGATCGACCGCGACGGGGTGGGATTTTTGATGGAAATGGCGGTTACAAAAGGACGCGCCGTCCGTCCGGACATGGAATGCGGAATCTGCGGCGAACATGGGGGCGATCCTGAATCGATTCAGCTGTGCCACGAATTAGGGTTAACCTATGTTTCCTGTTCGCCTTTTCGAGTTCCGGTTGCCCGACTGGCTGCGGCCCATGCAGCCCTGCGCGATAAAAAACCATCCAGCCCTGCGCGAAAAAAATAAGATTAATCCAAAGATTGCAGATCCCGGTCTTGCTTTTCTGGGCCGGGATCTTTTTTTTAAAGGAGGTAATCGTATCATGGCACTTTATCTTGTGCAGCACGGCAAGAGCTTGCCCAAGGATCAAGATCCGCAGAAGGGCCTCTCTGAGGAAGGAGTCGCCGAAACAAAGCGTATCGCCGAAGTGGCCAAAGGATACAAAGTGCCGGTGGCAGGTATTACTCACAGCGGCAAGACCAGAGCGCGCCAGACCGCCGAAATCTTTTCAAAAGCCCTGGAACCCGGGGGTGGTATTGACGAGCGCAGCGGATTAAGCCCTTTAGACGATGTAGCTGATTTTGCCGGTAGTATCGACAGCGCCGCTAACCGCATGTTTGTGGGTCATTTACCTTTCATGGAGAGGCTGACCGCTTATCTGATAACCGGATCGATCGAAAAACCCGTTTTTAAATTTCAAAACAGCGGTATCGTTTGCCTGGATATGGACCCTGACAGCCGGTCTTGGGTAATCAGGTGGACTTTGATGCCCCATATTACCTAGTGTCCATCCATAAATGGCTATTTTTCCGATGAGCGGCGTTCTCCGCGGGTTTCCGCCCTCGACGTACTAAAGTACGCCTCCCCGCCAAATACATGCGGGACAAGCGGGCGAAAACCCTTGTGCGGCCTTGCTCATCAAAAAAATATCTCATTTATGGATGGACACTACCTAAGCGAGTTGAAATCAATTAGGCGTTGGTTACTCTTCTCGCTGCGGTATTTTGATTTTGCGTTTCTGTGGATCTAATTGCCGGCGGTAGAAAATTGCCGTATGCCCGATCATGCCTGCCTGCTCACAGCCGGTTTGTTTTTCAATAATATCCGCGATCTTTTTTTTGTGCTCCTTTTCCTTAAAGTCTATAAATTTCACCTTAATAAGTTCATGGCTGTTAAGGGCCTCATTGATTGACCGCACGACCGTGTCGGTTATCCCTTTTTGTCCGACAAAAACCACTGGTTTTAGGCCGTGAGCCAACCCTCGTAAGTGCTTTTTCTGAAAACCTTGCAATTTTTTCAAAAGATCTATCACTCCTCATTTTTAAATTCTAATTTTCCTATAAAAAATACCATCTTTGGCTGATTGAAAATAGCGACGGTTTAGGTTATGCTTTATTTTAATATTAACAAAATGAGGCATCCTCGCCTTTCTCTCAATTAAGCTAATATCATATAAATAACAAGGCATGATTATGAACCGTAGTTTCTTTTACATCTTGGTGCTGACGCTGCTGCTATTTTTCAGTGGTTGCACCGGCATGTACTTCCGCGATGCCGGCAAGCCGCCCATGCCGCCGCCGCAATTTGAGCTCTCCCATTGGCCCTATGAAGAATACTGGACCGGTATTGTTTTCAACGGCGCCAAAATCGGTTTTTCCCGTTTTGGGTTATCCTTGTCACAATCGGCTTCAGACCTTGTTGATATCCATTCTGAGGCTGTCATGCGGTTTAATTTTTTGTCCTTTGAAAAAAAAATCAACCTTAAATCTTATGATCAGGTAGCCGCAGACCTTTCTTTAAAACATTTTAATTACGAATACGACCTTGACGGGAACCGGCTAAAGCTCAAAGGCCGCCTTAAAGACGGCAAATTGGAGGTAAATGTCGAAACCAAGGGCCAAAAACACCGGCAAACCATACCCGTAGCAGACAAAGTATATCCGACCAGTATCATTAATCTCTATCCGTTGATGCATGGGCTCAAAGTCGGTCGCGCTTTCACCTACATGGTTTATGACGGAGAAACGCAGACTATCAGTCCGGTGGAGCAAAGAGTCCTGGCCTTTGAAGAGAGCGATCTTTATTCCGGCAAGGCTTTCAAGATAAAAACGCGTCTTCACGGTCATGAAGTCACAACCTGGATGGACGACCGAGGCAGACCATTGCTGGAAATGTCGCTGGGAGGCGTCATTATCTCCGCGTTGGAAAGTAAATCAACAGCTATGCAATACTTGGCCCAGGCCGCTGTGAATAAAGACGACGCGCTGCTCGATTTCAGCCTGATCAAAAGCGATGTTCCCATCCAGGACCCAAAACAGCTCAAGTTCATGGAAGTAGCCCTTGCCGGAATCAATGGCAACCTGAGCGTGCCGGACGATAGCAGACAAGTGTGCCGGCGCAAAGGCGATGAAATTATTTGCAAAATTGATTCAAAAATCCCGGGTCGTCAGAGTTCTGACCAGCGGCAACTTCACAAAGGTATGCAACAATACCTGCGGCCTTCATACATCATTCCAAGCAACGATCAGCGGATTCGTCAAACCGCTCAAAAGATTGTAACCAAGGCTGACGGAAGGCTGCAGCAGATTGTCGCTCTGGTCGATTGGATCGGGGAGAATATCCAGCAAGACCTTGTGGATGTATTTACAGCCCTGGATGTGCTCGACGGCGGAAAGGCTGAATGTCAGGGACATGCTTTCCTTTATGCGGCCTTTGCCCGGTCCCTGAATATTCCAACCCGGGTGGTCAACGGCATCGTCTATTCCGATGAATATCAGGGTTTTCTGTATCACACCTGGGCTGAAAGCCTGGTGGACGGTCATTGGATTGCAATTGATCCGACTTTTCGACAGATACCTGCCGACGCCACCCACATCAAACTCGTCGAAGGCGAAAATGTTGCCGATTTGCTCCCACTGGTGAGTTTGATCGGAAAATTGAAAATGCGGGTAATACAAACAGACTAAGGCCTGGGCATATATGCAAAGGACGAGGTACGGCGTCGGGTTTAAAATCATATGTAAACGGTACAATCATTCGAATCCGGTTACGATGCGATACCTGGGGATTGAAGATAAGGATGTTCATAATACGCCTATGAATGAGATTGGTTAAGGAAGGTTAACCCCACTCCTACAACTTGATCATTCTTTCCCTGTTTGTTATTCTTAACCTGCACAAGGAAGCCGATTTCCGTTAGGGATCGGGAGGTCTGGTTTGGCCTTTCATACTTCCTTGTCCATTTTTATTCAAACAGGGGATTAAGCGCGTTGATACTCGTTACATATCCAAGGAATTAGAGGGGTTTATGGCGCGTTGGTACATTGCAGGCATCACCAGCCATGGAAGTGAGATTCAGTGCCACGATGGACTGACAGAAATTTCGCACCTTTATGAGAAAAGTCGCCCAATAGTGGTCGCCCAACTATGAACTCCAGAAAATCCATCTTAATATAAATCGGTGATTAATGAACTCGCACTAAAACTCAGCTACCAACCTGAGCCCACCGATGAAACCTTTTACTTCATTTCCGTTAAGGTATTCGTCCTTCATGTACTGTAGATCCAATGTAAACGAGAAATATTCATTAAGAACAAAACGGGTATAGATCTCAGCTACATGTGTGTTATCTATACCAGCATTACCGCCATAGTAGTAACCGTATCCTATACCAGCATTATCATCATCTCGTCCCCAGGGACTTCCACTGATATTGATACCTCCGGAATAAGTGCTCTCGTAATCGATTTCTGCTTTATCATCTTTTGTTCCAAATCTTATCCAACCTCCGATAATCTTGCCGAATTGCTGATCAAAAGAAAAGATAACACCGGAATGACCCTCTTTCTCTAACCCTGTCGGATCTAAAAAATCGTTACTGGTACCAGCAATAGATACTCTATAGTTTCCTATTCCAAGTGACGTATCAACCGTATATGTAGCCCCTAAAGCAAAGAAACTGTAATTATCCTCATCTTCCCCTACGTCCATAATGACTCCCGTTATACCGAAACTACCAATTCCCCACTCGACGACACCTCCAATATCGTAGGACGGAAGAAGAGCATCAAAACCATTGTCCAATGCTTCATTCATAAACTTAGTATATTCATCGTTAGTAAAGGCATTGTTGTCCAGATAATCTTCTGAGTCAATAATACCGCCAGTCAGTCCAAGAGTATTATCTTTCCCAAAATCAATGGTATGTTTATAATATGCAACGAGTAGGTAATCCCGGTTACTACCATTAATGTCTTTGACATCGTCTTCCATGTCCGCAGCCCATGGAGCAAAGACGAAGGGGGAAATTTCATTTAATCCATTACCAGAGGCGAACCCGAACTTGGCAAAGATCTCATCTTTTTCGGTAGGCGTGTAGCTGATCTCCGGTCGGAATACAAACACACCATCCCCATCGTTATCTGTTCCTGCCGAGTCATCAACGTCCTGATATTGATAAACTCCTGCCATGACACCCCCTATGGACAGTTTCTCGTTGATTGCTGCCGCAAAGGCCTGTGAAATCAATACAAGCACGGTTATAATCAGGACGCCTGTAATTCTAAGCAAAATCATTCTACTTGAAATTCGATTTCCTCCTTGAATTAACATTTCAGTTCAAGGGTTTCCCTTTTTACCTCTTATGAGCTTATGGTCGATCTCCAATACAACCCGTCGCTCCAATTAGTATATATTGTAGTAAACCTTTCAAGCTTCATGCTTTTTATATATTGAGACTACCATGGAAATCAAGCGTGTTAAAAACCTGCGGTATCTTGCAACGAAACCAAATATCTAATGGTTCCAAAATCTTGTGATACGATTCAGGTATCCACCCTCTCTTTCAGTTCCTTTCCGCATTCTTCTTTAGCCATTTTTTAATGTCAAGATCGCACAAATTCCATCAACAAAGAATAGTCATGGTTGTCGGCTGCTTTTAATGCTTCAATATACCGTTTTCTGATCTGGGTATGCTTTACAGGGCTTGCACTTCCCCAGGTAAAAGGCGGGTTCTTAAAAATTTTTTCGAGTATCAGATCTTCTATTAGTCTTGCATGCCGCCCATTACCATTTGGGAATGGGTGGATACATACCAAACGATGATGAAAGTTAACTGCGAACTCATCCGGCGGAAACGTTTCAAATTCGATCCATGCTTTTGCATCATCGCAGAGTTTCTTAAGTTCGACAGCTATCTCTTGCCAATAGATTCCAATATTTTTATTACTTTTTCTAAACTCACCGGCCCATTTCCAGACATTACCAAACATCTTTTTATGAAGCCGCCCGCCCGCCTCGCCTGCCTGTCCCGGACTGATACGGAGCGGGGATAGAGAGCGATGGCGGGCAGGCGTTTTCTAAAATCGCGCAGCGGTTAAGGAAAAGGTAACATGCATGCGGATATGCAATTAAACTGCAATACTTGCTGCAAATTTTTTGCCGTACTCATTGCATTGGACAATGCTGTCGCCATCTGGATTCCACAAGGTGCGAAGGCCCTTATCAACCAGATCGAATCCAGCTGATGC
>JAQYVG010000220.1 GCA_030145595.1 Desulfobacterales bacterium
AACACCTAAAAAATCGAAAAAATGAGCAGAAATTAATCGATATCTTTCCTAAAATCCTTATAAGGTAAGAGTTTCAAGGGTGGAGGCGAAGAATAAAATAGATGTACCCTGAAAGCCTTACAAGATAATGGTTCCAGAGTTTTCTGAAAGGCATCTAATAATAAATATTTGGGGGTGAGTATCTTGATCTAAAGTAATATTAAAAGATTGTTTTTTAATGAGGAAAAAATGAAAAGAAAATTTTTTGAAAAGGAGGAATATACTAATGAAAATCATTTTTAAAGTTTTTTTAGTGGTATTACTGATGATTGTATTAACTACCAACGTATCAGCCGCTTCCAGCGAAAAGGTGACGGTTACTTGGGCCACTTTGGCCGGTTTTTATACCGATTGGGCAAAGACCCTTGCAGAGGAATTCACCGATAAGACTGAGATTGATGTTAGAATCATCGAAATGGATTTACCGACAATGTACGAAAAGGAAGTACTTGACATCGTAGGAAATACTGGTGCCTACGATATCATTACTTGGAACGTTTCATGGAAGAGTGAATGGGCCAACGCGGGCTATATCTACCCGTTGGACGACTTCATCAAGCGCGACGCCGCAGAAGTACAGATCGACGACATCGCTCCCGCTTTATTGAAGGTCTCAGGCCTGTGGAGAGGCAAGATATACGGCCTTCCTTACTATACCTTTACCCCCGGTCAGTTTTATCGTGCAGACCTTTTTGAGGATTCGGAGGAAAAAGCAGCGTTCAAGGCCGAATTCGGTTATGAGCTGGATATCCCCAAGACTTATGATCAAATGGCGGATATTGCCAAATTCTTCAGACGCAAACCAGGCGATACCTTAATGGGGCAGGTATTAACCAAAGACTTCTATGGGATTGGTCTGATGGCAGGTCGTTATAATCACATCTTCGATGAGATCATGACAATAGCGTGGACTATGGGCGGAGATGTCATTAATGACGATGGTACTTCCGGCGTAACTGAAAAGCCCTTTCTTGATGCCGTAACGCTATATGTAAATGAGCTTCTGCCCTATGCTCCACCAGGTTCGCTCAGCGGTGGATATGACTTCGTCATTGGCCAATTTAACACCGGTCTTATCGCTATGACCGGGCCAATGTACTTGGATCAGTGGCCCAACGCTGTGAAGGTCGAGAAAAACATTCCCGGCTCCGAAGCTGGAATCGCCGGACTCCCCGGTGGTGGCAAGACATGGGCCGGTGCTTTCTCTCTTGGCATCGCTAAATCAACCAAGAATGTTGAAGAGGCTTGGCAGTTCCTGAAGTGGATCACCGGACAGGAAGCTCAGCGAAAGTTTGCTGAGGGCGGTGGAAGCACAACGAGAATGAGCATTTTGAATGATAAGTCTTTCTATACGAGCCGGCGTGAGCAGGCGGGTCACTTCCCCGTGCTTGTGAATGTTCTTGAGGATTCCGCCAAGAATTGGTACACTAATTACATCCATATTCCGCAGGCCGCCAAGATTTATGAAGAAGCTCCTGCTTGGCTTTCCGCCGCGGCGAGCGGTACGATGACTATTGAAGCCGCGATGGCAGGCTTTACGAAGGCCATCAACCAAATCATCGGAGGGAAAGCGACCATCTACAATGAAGGCTTTCTGAAGCCGGCGGCTTCCAACAAACCTTACGTCTTTGACCCGAGCGTGCAGTTGCGCAAGCAAAAATAACGTGCGTATCAAAGGTGGAAAGAGCGCAACTCTTTCCACCTTTGTCTTCAAGTTTATAAGAGGAGCGTCCTATGAAAAAAATGGATTATCCAATGATTGATTTAACGGATATTCGAAAAAGAAAAAAAATCATGTCGGATGGCGCTTATGGTATACTGTTGGTTACTCCCGCCCTGATCGTCTTGTTTTTTTTCGGATTAGTTCCCCTGTTTTATGCCATCAATCTTTCCTTGAGGCATGTGGACTTGACGGCGGGGCCGGCTGCAAAATGGCAATTCGTAGGTCTAAATAACTTCAGGTTCGCGTTGAACAGTGATGTTTTTTTCGCGGCTTCGGCGCGAACAGCTTTCTTTGCGGTTGTGTCGGTCAGTATTCAAATGGTTCTAGGGATTTCTTTAGCTTTTTTAATCAACCAATTGAGGTGGTTCAAGGGCATCGTTCGGGCGCTTTTCCTTTTACCGCTGGCCTCGGCCCCAGCTGCTGTCGGAATGATTTGGCGGTATTTGTATGATGCGGATTTCGGTGTTTATAATGCGGCGCTCCGGGCTATCGGGCTCCAACCGCTCAATTGGTTGGGTGACAGTAATGTGGCCTTATTTAGCATCATCATCTTTGATGTCTGGCAATGGACGCCGTTCGTCTTACTGATCACTTTGGCGGGGCTTCAATCCTTGCCAAAGGAACCCTTCGAGGCGGCTGAGCTGGACGGGGCTTCCACTTTCAAGGTCTTGCGTCGATTGACTTTTCCCTTGCTGTCACCAGTATTGATCTTGGTCTTCGTATTGCGCTCAATTGATGCGGCGCGTTTATACGATCCCATCGCCACGACGACACGCGGTGGACCTGGAGCGGTGACGGAAACCATCACATATTTCCTTTACAGAGTCGGCCTCAAGCAATTTCGGTTAGATCAAGCCAGTGCAATGGCTTTGATTATTCTTTTCGTGATCATCGTGTTCGCGGGTTTTATGTTACGTCGGCTCATGCGGCAACAGAGCGAGCGAGCGCGATTCAATTAAGGCAGGTGTGTACAGTGCGTTCTAAAAAAATTACGGCCATCGATATCATGAGGATGTCCATAGTAATTGCCATTTTAATCATCACGCTATTCCCGATTTATTGGATGATTACGACGTCGGTAAAGCCGACGGATATTATTCTTATGACTCCTCCGGCTTTTTTCTTTCAACCTACGTTTGAACATTACAAGTACGCTTTTGAACAGGCGAATTTCGCCCACTACATCAGTAATACTTTGATCGTTGCGTTGGGATCGACTTTTATCGTGATTGTCTGTGGTTCGCTGGCGTCATATGCTTTCGCGAGATACAACACCGGTGGCGGAAACTTAATGTTCTTTATCCTGACCACCCGCATGATGCCGGCCATCGCGGTTGTCATGCCTTTTTTCGTGATTTTCCGTACGGCCGGAAATACCGCTATCGGGCAATTTCTACAATTGGGACTGGATCGGCTTGGAACCCTGATTGTTTGTTACACCATCTTCAATCTTCCGTTTGCCATTTGGCTGATGCACTCCTTTTTCCAGGATATTCCGACGGAATTGGAAGATGCGGCCCGATTGGACGGCTACAGCCGTTTTAAAGTGTTTATAAAGGTTGTATTGCCTTTGGCCGCTCCCGGTATAGCTGTCACTGCAATTTTCTGCCTTTTGTTTTCATGGAATGAATTTCTCTTTGCATCCATTCTTACACGCGATGTCGCTAGAACGATCACAGTCGGAGTGGGAGATTTCTGGACACAGCGGGGTATTCTCTGGGGTCCATTGTCGGCGGCAGCCACGGTTTGTGTCGCTCCGATGATTCT
The DNA here is from genome assembly GCA_030145595.1 of Desulfobacterales bacterium. Lineage (GTDB taxonomy): Bacteria > Desulfobacterota > Desulfobacteria > Desulfobacterales > UBA11574 > Desulfatibia_A. Next base: position 3,530 of record JAQYVG010000220.1, read on the forward strand.
TTTTGCGCTGTTGTTGCAGCGATGGATTGTTCGTGGCTTGACGTTTGGTGCGGTTCGAGGATGATTTTGGAGGGGGGTATGAAATGTCGATAGCAGCGATTTGGGATCGTTTATGGTGGTCGGCGATGTTGACGATTTTTATCGGCTTAATCTGGTTGAAGTTTGTGGATCCATTATTTCCGTATATTGCTGTCGGTTTCGTCGTTTCGGGCGCTATAGGCACCGCATATTTCGTCGTCGGCATCCGTCGGATGCTGTGGATGAAACGTCGTGAAGAGGAAATCGAACGGAAGGCGCGTGAAGAACTGATCGCCGAGTTCGGAAAGGATGTGGTTCGGTGATTGAACTTCACGGAGTAACAAAAAGATTTGGCACTAATTTGGCGGTACGAAATCTTTCTTTTAAGTGTAGGGAACGTGAATTCGTCGTAATTTTTGGCCCGGCAGGGGCCGGAAAATCAACAACTCTCCGTATGATAGCAGGGATTACTCAACCGACCTATGGCGACTTGTATTTTTGTGATCAATCACTGGAAGGGGTTCCCCCGGAGAAGAGAAATTTTTCGATGGCTTTCGAGAACTACGTTCTTTATTCGCATTTGACGAACTTTGAGAATCTGGCTTTTCCTTTACGGGCGCGTAAAATTCTGGAAGCCGAAATCAAGCGGCAAGTGATTAAAATGGCGGAACTGCTGCATATCGAAGAGCTGCTTGATCGTAAGCCTGGGTTTCTAAGTGGAGGACAACGACAGCGGGTGGCGTTAGGGCGCTGCTTGATCAGGCAAGCGGACATTTATCTACTTGATGAACCGATATCTCACCTTGATGCCCGGCTGCGAATCCAAATGCGGGCCGAGCTAAAAAATATTTGCCTTGAGAAAAAAACAACAGTGCTTCATGTTACGCACGATTACCGTGAAGCGATGGCATTGGCAGACAGGGTGATTGTTCTCAATAAGGGTAGGTTGATGCAGAATGCATCCCCTGAAGACGTGTACTATAAACCGGCAAACGACTTTGTGGCTCAGTTCGTCGGAGATCCGCCCATGAGTTTCATCGATGCGCACCTTGTCTCAAAGGACGGCAAACCTGCTTTCCGTTTAGGAGAATCGGAACTTATCATTCCCGCGGCGAGCGATTTCAATGCAGAGATGGCTGCTAGCGTCTCAGGCGCCGAAAGACTCAAAGTCGGGTTGCGAGCCAGTCAACCGTCGTTGTCGAGTTCGGCAAATAAACAGCACAACGTTCCCACTGTCATTTACTTGGTCGTATCGCAAGGACATCGCAATCTGATCACCGTGAAATTTGGTAAAAATTTGGCGCAAGTCATCACGACCCCTGACCAAACATGGAAAGTGGGAGAACAAGTATGGCTAAGTATCCATTCCAAGTTTTTACATGTTTTCGCCGATGGAAGAGCAATTTATCACCCGGACACCCAAGTGTTGTGAAATTAGGTTTTAATAAGGAGGAGCGTAACAGTGTCATCGGTATCATTGAAGGATGTTCATAAACGGTACGGTAAAGTCAATGCAGTGCGCGGTATTTCCATAGATATCGCTAACGGGGAATTCATCGCCTTACTGGGACCCTCCGGTTGCGGAAAATCATCAACTATGCGGATGATCGCTGGATTGGAAGAAGTCACCAAAGGGGATATCCTCTTCGATGGCTCGTCGGTGATTGCAAGTAAACCATCTGAGCGTAATGTTTCGATGGCCTTTGAAAACTATGCTTTGTATCCCACTATGACGGTCTATGAAAATTTGGCCTTTCCCCTTCGGGCCGCCGGGGAAAAGGGCTTTAAAGTAGATAAACGTGTACGAGAAGTCGCTGCGAATATTGGAATCACCGAATTGTTGGAACGTAAACCGAGAAAGCTGGGCAGTGGACAATCTCAAGCCGTGGGATTAGCTCGGGCTTTGATTCGTAAACCGAACGTTTTTTTGTTGGATGAACCCATTTCGCATTTGGACACGAATCAACGATTTCAGATGCGTATGTATATCAAGAGACTGCACATCGAATTAGGCTATACGATGATTTTGGTTACGCATGATCAGGAAGACGCGATGGCTTTAGCGGATCGAATAGCGGTTAT
>JAQYVG010000221.1 GCA_030145595.1 Desulfobacterales bacterium
CTTAGCGAACTGGACAAGCTCGACAAGATGATCAAAGCGGAAGTGGATGTTTTCAGGATCAAAGAATTTGTTTCCTTTCATGCTTCCTGGGATTACTTTGCCAGGCGCTACGGCCTTGAACCTGTTGGTGTCATCGAGTCTGCTCCGGGCAGAAATCCAACGCCGCTCCAGATCAAGAATATCGTGGACCAGATTAAACGACATAATATTCAGGCGGTGTTTGCAGAGCCCCAGCTCAATCCCCGGGCCGCAGAGGTCATTGCCAAAGAAGCAAAAGTTAAAGTTTTGCTGCTCGATCCTCTGGGCGGCCCCGGTATAAAAAGACGCAGCAATTATATCGATCTGATGAAATACAACCTAAACGTTTTACAAGAGGCCATGCAGTGAAGACCACGGCGCAAGAGACTCCAAGTAAAAGACCCGTCTATGTAGAGCTTGATGACGTTTGGGTCGCATATGACGGGAAATGGATATTAAAATCGATAATCTTGCAGTGCTATGCCGGAGAAATTTTTGGTATTGTCGGCCCCAACGGCGGCGGTAAAACCACGCTGTTAAATGTAATTTTAGGGCTCGTGCGTCCTGCAAAAGGGCGTGTCAAGCTGTTCGATCAACCACCGGGCACAAACAGCCGCCTTGACATCGGATACCTTCCACAAATTTCCCGTGCTGATCGCTCATTTCCGGTAACCGTACTGGATGTTGTTATGATGGGTCTTTATAGCAAGTTGGGATTTTTTAATCGACCGGATCGCCAAAGCAAAGAAATTGCCATGAACCAGCTCTCCCAGGTACACATGGAGGACTATGCCACAAGACCTTTCGGAATTTTGTCGGGCGGGCAGCAGCAGCGGGTGAACATTGCCCGGGCGTTAGTCTCTAAACCGAAGCTATTGATCCTCGATGAGCCTTCGACCGGCGTTGACAGCGTGGCCCAGGAAGACTTTTATGAACTATTGGCCAAACTTAGAGATGAGCAGGGCATATCCGTAGTGATGGTGTCCCATGATATCGGGATGATGACTTCGCATGCCGATCGTGTGGCTTGTCTGAATACGCAGCTTCACTACCATGGTGAACCGGACTCCTGCTTTATTCCTGATGTGCAGGAGAAAGTTTATGGAAAAGACATGAAAGTTATGGTCCACGACTCCAAATGTGTTACCTGCTTTCACAGGCATGAAGATCATGATTGAAATTTTCAGATTTGAATTTATGCAAAACGCCTTTATGGCCGGAATGATGCTGAGCCTGGTTCTGGCGGTGGTTTCATTCTTTGTTGTTCTGCGCCGGCTGTCATTTATCGGCGTGGGTGTCGCGCATTCAGCGTTCGGCGGCGTTGCCCTGGGGGCTCTTTTGGGCATTTCTCCAACGCTGACAGCCATCGGCTTTGCAGTAGCGGTAGCCAATGCTATCGGCTATATCGGCAAACAGGGTAAGCTCAGCACTGATACCGCTATCGGCATCTTTTTTTCACTTGCCATGGCGCTGGGTGTTATCTTCATCGGCATGTCGGAACAATACAATGTAGATCTTTTCGGGTATCTTTTCGGAAACATCCTGGCGATTACACGCACAGATTTGGTTATTATTGCCGTGCTGGGCACACTGGTGCTGGCATCTATATTCATATTTTTTAAAGAATTGCTGTTTGTAGCCTACGACCGGGAAGTTGCACTTGTCAGCGGGATGCCGGTTACCTTCCTTGATCACTTCTTTTTGACAATCTTGGCTCTTGCCGTAGTAATCAGCATGAAGATTATCGGTATCGTGCTTGTATCCGCGCTCCTGGTTATTCCAGGGGCGGCGGCGGCGCAAATAACGCGGCGTTATGTTTCCATGATTGCCGTTGCTGTTGTTGTTGCCTTGATATCTACCATCGGCGGCCTTTTCATTTCATACTATGCCGACCTTGCTTCCGGGGCAACCATTGTTACTCTGGCGTCGGCAATTTTTTTCATAACATTTGCCGCCAGCCAGATTCGCAAGTAAACAAAGTTTTAAATTCATTAAGTGAATGCAAAATTAAATACTTCTTGCCAGCAAAGCAAATACATGCCAATTAAATAATTAGTTATATTAAGCAGATATGCTACATTGTGACAATAAGCGGTGGGCTGTATCGAAGGAGAAATCTGTTAAGAATATGACCTCAACTGAGGTATGGCATTGAGAGACCTTTGAAAGAGGAGTAAGCATGAAATTGGGAAGCAGTCTGATTCAATTTTCTATTAAAAAACCCAAATTGGTCATCGCCATTATGGTGCTGGCCACCCTTATTCTTGGCGCCATGATCAGTATGGTGCGAGTTGATACCGACCCGGAAAACATGCTGTCCGAGCATGAAGCCGTGCGGATTTTTCATAACCAGGTCAAAAAAGAGTTTTCACTGCATGATGTCGTCGTTCTGGGAGTAGTTAACGAAACGCATCCGGATGGTGTTTTTAACCCGACTACTCTCCAAAGGGTCCAGGAACTTACCGAGTTCTCACAAAAGATGATTGATCCGAAGAATCCGGCAAAAAGGGTAGTCAGCAGGGATGTGATCGCCCCCGGCAATGTAGATACCATCGAGCAGGCCGGCTTAGGCCGGGTGCGCTTCAAATGGCTGATGAGAAAAGCGCCAACGACCCGCGCAGAGGCCCTCAAGATCCGCGACAGTGCCATGTCCAACCCACTTTATAAGGGGACCCTGGTATCGGAGGACGGCAAGGCTATGGGTATCTATCTGCCGATCACCTCAAAAGATTTTGCCTATCAGGTAAGGGACCGGCTGCTGGAAAAAATAGAATCTTTTGATGATGCCAATGGTGACCATTATTATATTACCGGATTGCCGGTGGCCGAGGACACTTTCGGGGTCGAGATGTTCGTGCAGATGGCGATATCGGCACCGCTTGCCATGTTTGCCATATTTCTGCTGATGCTGTTTTTTTTCAGAAAAATTTCTTTAATTATTTCACCGATGATCATTGCCGTAATGACGGTAATCTGCACAATGGGCCTGTTAATCGGCACAGGTAATACGCTGCACATTATGAGTTCCATGATTCCTATTTTTCTGATGCCCATCGCGGTGGTGGATTCCATTCACATCTTGTCGGAGTTTTTTGATTTCTACCAAAAGATAAAGGATCGGAGAAAAACCCTTGAACGTGTCATGGATCACCTGTTTATGCCGATGCTTTACACTTCCCTTACATCCTCGGCCGGGTTTGCCTCTTTGGCTTTGACTCCCATTCCGCCGGTTCAGGTTTTCGGGCTTTTTGTTGCTTGCGGCATTATGTTGGCCTGGCTGCTTACCATACTGTTTATCCCGGCCTATGTGATGCTGATGAAGGAGGAAGGTCTGGCCGGTTTCGGAGTTGTTGCCCAATCGTCAAAAGATGGTACCAGCGGTTCGTTTCTTTCCCGGCATCTGCCCTTGCTGGGTAATTTTACGTACAGGCGTGCTAAAATGATTGTGATACTGACCATGGCGATTTTAATGGGAGCCGTTTATGGCATCAGCAAGATCCAGATCAATGATAATCCGGTCAAATGGTTTAAAAAGAACCACCCCATCCGGGTGGCGGATCGGGTTTTAAACAAACATTTCGGCGGCACTTATGAAGCCTATCTGGTTCTGGAAGGGGCGGAGCATGATATGAGCCCGGCCGAGTTAGCCGCACGCGCCCACGATGAACTGACCGGCATTATGGCCGACAAAACACCCGGCGTAAAGCTGTCCGAGGCTGAAGTCCTGATAGACCAGGCTGCTGACGGCAGCACGACGGTAAATGAATTTATGAGTCTGCTTGTGGAGCTATGGGAAGCAAAAATGGATACGGCTGATGATGATTCGTATGATTTCTGGGCCGATGGTTTGGACATAATCGATCAGATACGGAATCGAGACCAGCTCTTTAAACAACCAAAAGTGCTCCGGTATGTGGCAAAGCTGCAGTCTCATCTGCAGAAATCAGGTGTGGTCGGCAAAAGCAATTCGATTACAGATGTGGTCAAGAAGGTATATCAGGAGCTTTTCGAGGCTGATGCGGCCTATTACAGGGTACCGGATACTACCAATGCCGTCGCCCAGACCTTGATTTCCTTCCAGAACAGCCACAAGCCGGATGACCTCTGGCACCTGATTACCCCTGATTACAAAAAAGCCAATATCTGGGTGCAGTTAAAAAACGGCGACAACAAGGATATGGAAGAGGTTATCATGGCGGTGGATCGATTCATGGCCGATAATCCGCCGCCCGTACCTATGAAGCATCAGTGGGCCGGCCTGACCTATCTCAACGTGATGTGGCAGAACAAAATGGTCTCCGGTATGCTCAAGTCGTTTCTGAGCAGTTTCGCGGTTGTCTTTGTAATGATGGCCTTTCTTTTCCGCTCGCCCCTGTGGGGCTTGCTGGCGATGGTGCCGCTGTCGGTTACCATAGCCGCAATTTACGGCATAATCGGCCTGGCAGGTAAAGATTACGACATGCCGGTGGCGGTTCTGTCGTCGCTTACCCTGGGCTTGGCCGTCGACTTTGCCATTCATTTCCTGGAACGGTCGCGTATGGCCTTTAAGCGTGCCGGCTCCTGGAAGGAGGGCATCAAAGAAATGTTTGAAGAACCGGCCAGGGCCATCAGCAGAAATATTGTTGTCATTGCCGTCGGCTTTACACCGCTGCTGGCGGCTCCTCTGGTACCGTACCAGACAGTCGGTATATTTCTGGCCAGCATCATGGCTATTTCCGGTATCGCCACCATGTTGATCCTGCCGGCTTTGATCCAAATATTGGAAAAACCGCTGTTCAAAGTTAGTTAGTCCTGAAAAACCAGGTCTTTTGGGCCAGGATAGAGATACCGGGCTCTGCCGATTTAAATTGATACAAAATTAGAAGCACGAAATACGAAATACGAAACAAATTATAATGACCAAAATTCTAATGTTCCAAACAAATTCACCATTATGCAACGAATGCTTTCTTGCTTGTTTTGAACATTTGAGCATTCGAATTTCGAATTTATTTCGGATTTCGATATTCGAATTTCGGATTTAACTCGTTCAACAGTAAAACATCATCTTCCAGGGGCAAACCAAGGCCTGGTCCTTCGGGCCGGGATTCTTAACCAAGGAGTGAGGTTATGAAGAGATCAGCAATGCTTGTTATCGGACTGCTAAGTGTATTTTTAACTGTTTCCCTGCAGGCTGCCGAGGCGCCGACCGTGGATGAGATAATCGATCGGGCCAATCTGGCGGCCTATTATGCCGGCGATGACGGGCGGGCCGAAGTGATGATGACCATAACCGACGCCCAGGGCCGCACCAGGAAACGGGACTTTGTTATTTTGCGGCGCGATGTGGCCGACGGCGGTCAGCAGAAATTCTATGTTTATTTCAAAAAACCATCCGATGTCAGAAAAATGGTCTTCATGGTCCACAAGTATATTGACAGGGATGATGACCGCTGGCTTTACCTGCCGGCTTTGGACCTTGTAAAACGGATCGCTGCATCGGATAGGCGCACCAGTTTTGTGGGGTCTCATTTTTTGTATGAGGATGTGTCAGGCCGTTCCGTTAAAGAGGATATCCATGAGCTGGTCGAAACAACCGCCGCTTATTATG
>JAQYVG010000222.1 GCA_030145595.1 Desulfobacterales bacterium
CACTGTCTGTAAAGACAAGTATCTCACCTTTAGCAGCGCCAGCGCCGGTGTTACGGCAATATGCCGGCCCATGGTTTTCTGACAATTGAATTAGGCTGTACGGAAAAGACTGAACTATGTGCGTGGTATTGTCCTGGGAACAATCGTCTACAACAATGACCTCGAAATCTTTAAAACTCTGATTTGACAAAGAATTAAGTAAAGTTAAAATGGTTTCTGCTGCATTGTATGCCGGAACGATAACTGATATTTTCACTTCTTCTAACCGCTTTCTATTCGGCAAAATAAATTCTCAACTTTAACCGGACAATCCGGAACCAAACAGATTTTATTTATCACGAAGGCACGAAAGTACAAAAACACGAAAAAGAAGGAAATAATACAATTTCGTACTTTCGTGTTTTCGTGATTATTATTAAAGTTTTTTCATGTTCAAAAGCAATGTAACCTACGTTCATTATCAAGGAACTCAAGGCGTGATTAAAAAGCATATAGATGGTGTTTCGGTTTTCCAATTTCCCAAGCTTACCGGGCTTGCCGATGTGCGTCATGGTATTTTTACAAGAAACACCGGAGAAAGCATAGGTGCGTACCGGAGTTTGAATGTAAGTTTCGATGTAGGCGATGACAGTCGTAATGTTAATCAAAACCGGAAAATTATTTCACGATGTATAGGGGGAGACGACCTTGTTTTCATCGATCAGGCTCACGGGACCCGAGTCCTGAATTTTAAAAATGAGAGTGAAGTAGCTATGGCGGTGGCGGCAGATGATTTTTCTCAAGATTCACTTGCATACATTAAGAATGGAAAAAATGACGTCTATGCATCTGGTTCCAGTGATAAACTTGTTGGCGATGCCATGGTGTCGAACATTCGCGGGAAATTTCTGGCAATGCAAGTGGCCGATTGCCAATCCGTGCTTATGTATGAGCCTGTTCGGCAGGTGATCGCTAATGTTCACGCCGGGTGGCGCGGCAGCATTAAGAATATAGTCGGCCTCACAATAAAGACAATGGAACGAAAATTCGGCTGTTATTCCCGTAATATTGTGGCGGGAATCAGCCCGTCGCTGGGACCGTGCTGTGCGCAGTTTGTTAACTATCAAAAAGAAATCCCTGCAATGTACTGGAAATACAAGGATGATAGAGATCATTTTGATTTCTGGTCCATAAGCCGCGACCAGCTTTGCGATGCAGGCGTCTTAATTGAAAACATAGATGTAAGTCAGGTTTGTACAAAGTGTGATACCGGCATTTTTTTTTCTTTTCGTGGAGAAAAAAACACCGGGAGATTTGCATCCGTTATTGGGCTGGCATGAGGTAACAATCCATGTTTCAGGAAAATGTTCAGATTCTGTGGAATAAAAAGGTAGGACCTTCATATTACCGTATTGGTTTAACCTGCCACGAAGGTTATGGCATGGCCAAACCCGGGCAGTTTATCATGCTGCGCCTTCCCGAAAAGACTGCTCCATTCCTGCGACGCCCTTTTTCTATCCACAGGATTATAACCACCGACGAACGCGCAACCGGCATAGAACTGCTTTACAAGGTGGTCGGAGACGGAACTGACAAGCTTTCAAGATGCAGGCCAGGTGATAGTGCGGATATTCTGGGCCCTTTAGGCAATGGCTTCTCTGTTTCTGATAACTATCAACGAATCGCTATAGTTGCCGGCGGCATCGGGGTTGCTCCCATGCCTTTTTTGGCTATAGCCTTGCAAACAAAAGGTGTTGATCTTTCGAAATGTACCGTTTTTTTAGGTGGGAACTCGACGGATGATTTGTTGTGCAGGGATGATTTCAACCGCTTGGGAATTAAGATACATATTACTACAGACGATGGCAGTACAGGAGACCAGTGTTTTGTTACCCACCCGCTGGAGATGGCGCTGGAGAAGAACCGGGCGGATATTATTTACGCCTGCGGTCCAATCCAGATGCTTAAATGTGTTGTCGGGATAGCTGAAAAACACAAGATACCGTGCCAGATATCCATAGAAACAATCATGGCTTGCGGCATGGGGGCCTGCCTGGGGTGTGCTGTTGAAAAAAAAGACGATCCACTCATATACATGCATGCCTGTATGGATGGGCCTGTTTTTGACGCCGCCACCCTAAAATTTAATTGACTTGCACCAAATCATGTGTTAGACCCTCTCTTTCAACCGGCCCATCTGGGGCCTTTTCCTTGTCTTAAAAGGCGTTCTTTTGCATGAAAAAAGAGAGCTTGCGCACTCTCAAGGATCTGGCATATTACAGTAGTATTGGATTGTCGATGGTCCTTTCAATATTTATCGGGCTGGCTGTAGGTATATACCTTGACCGCAGGGTATTTAATACAACACCATGGCTTACGTTGATTTTTCTTGGGTTTGGGATTGCAGCAGGATATAGAAATATTGGACTTGCAATAAAAAAAAGCAGAAAACTCTGACAGGAAAGATATACTTTGGAAATTCAGCAGCGCATTTTGAAATTCGTTACCCGGGCAAATTGGATCTTGTTATTTGTTGCCAGTATCCTCGGATTCGCCTTATTACCAACTGATGTTGCGCAGGGAATTTTATTTGGGGGCCTGATCGTCACCGTCAATTTCCACTTGCTTTCCCGCACCCTGAAAACGGCCCTCACTCCTCCTCATCTTTCCTCGTTGAGTTCTGTTTTGGCTAAATATTATCTTCGCTTTATTGTTAGCGGTTTCATTATATTTGTGCTTATATCCGGTCACTATGTTGATCCTTTAGGTCTGTTTATCGGTCTTTCGGTTGTGGTTGTTAGTATAACTATGGCAACCACGTGCGAATTAAAACATCACATTTTCAAGGAGGCAACTTAAGGTGGTACATCCATATCTTTTTTTTGTAAAACTGTTTGAAGCGATCGGCCTTGGACATTTTGCACATGCCTATCCCCATGTCATTTATTCCTGGGTGGTCATGATCATACTTATTGCTCTCAGTGCTTTAGCCGCCAAGAGCGTGTCACTGATTCCTTCAAAAGCACAGAACGTATTTGAACTTCTTATTTCCGGAATGGAAGAATTTATGATTGAAATCACCGGCGAAGAAGGCCGGTGGGTCTTTCCCCTCATAGCGACGGTATTTATTTATATTTTTCTAGCCAATTTGATCGGGCTCGTACCCGGTTTTATGCCGCCGACTGCCAGTCTGAACACAACTTTATCATGTGCGCTGGTTGTAGTTGTTTTTACCCATGTTATCGGTATTAAATATCACGGCGTAGCGTATATAAAGCATTTTATGGGTCCGGTATGGTGGATGGTCCCCATTATATTTCCCATAGAGGTCATCGGCCATGTGGCACGGATTTTGTCACTGACATTCCGGTTGTTTGGCAACATGATGGGTCATGAACTGGTGTTAATGATCCTTTTTGGTCTGGCCGGTGCCTTTTTTGCTCCGCTGCCCATCATGGCCCTGGGTATTTTTGTTGCCCTGGTACAGGCTTTTGTTTTCTTTTTACTTTCAATCATGTACTTTGCCGGTGCCATGGAACATGCCCACTGATTAAACGGTGAGGGTCTTGCAAAAAGTCACAGAACGACTTCTTGCGCATTCATCATGTATAATATAAAGAATTTAAATTATTGTTTATTTGTTAATAATGGGAGAAAAGGAAGAAGCCAATTAATTAAATCTAACAGGAGGAGAGTAGAGTATGGAAGCACAAGCATTACAGTTCTTCATTGCTAGCGTAACTGCGGCTGGTTTCGGGATTGCAATTGCCGCCTTTGGGTGTGGTATTGGGCAAGGAATTGGTCTGAAGTCTGCCGTCGAAGGCATTGCCAGGAATCCCGAATCTTCGGGGAAAGTAACAGTTACCATGCTGATCGGTCTGGCGATGATCGAATCGCTGTGTATTTACGCGTTGGTTGTTGCTCTGATTCTTATCTATGCGCATCCGCAGGCAGAGGCGATTGCCAAGTTGTTTGGCGCCGGCCACTAACAGTAAATCTATAAGCAAACAAAACAGGGCTGTTCCCGTAAAGGGGAGCGGCCCTGTTTTTTTTTAAATTCACCAGGTTTAAAACCTTCGCCTTTTAGGCGAAAAGCTTTAGCATCATAATGATTTGCGGTTAAGGTTCAGGGTTCAGAGGTTAACCCAGAGCACAGAACCTGGAACTCAGAACCTAGAACGAATAACCCAGAACCCAGAACGGTGAACCTAATTCGTCCAAGTACCTTTAGACTGACTTTCAGTCAGAACAGAAATCTACCTACTTTAGCAGGTAGGGTTTAAAATAATAATACCCGTCTGAAGTCAAAGGTGTCAAGATTATTCGAGTTTCCGGAAATACCCTGGAAGTCGTAGTATTTTTTCAGGAACGAGGCCATACATATAGTATGCCGAGCGTCTGAAAAAATACTACAACCCACCTGAGGCGGACAAGCGCGGTAGATGGGACTTTTTACGACGCCATCAAATCATGATCGGATAAATCCCTCAGCTTACCTACCAGATATCCATCCATCAGCAACTGGGTAAGATGATGCATCACACAGACAACCAGAGCCAGCCCGTATTGTGGGAAAAGAGCAACTTGCAGAATGATTGAAAGCGGCAGAGTTTTCTGCCCCCCCATGAAAATAATACTTTCTCTTTTGCCTTTAGCGATCCTGAATAAATGAGTAAGAGCTCCTGCAGCAGCCAAAAGCATGCCATGAAAGGTAAACACCAACAGGAAAATTATCCCAATACTATCGCCGCCGTTTATGATTACATGTCTGGCCTGAGAAACAGCCATCCAGACAATCCCTAATATCAGACACTGATTCAGAACTGACAATTTTGCTCCCCAGCGGTCCATCATAGATTTTGTATAATATTTAATAAGCAAACCACAGCCGAGTGGCAAAAGCACCAATAAACTAAGCTTTATCATGATGGCCCACTTGTCTATAGATACTACCGTTATTCCGCCGACCAGATTCAAAAGCAGTGCCAGGACAACAGGTATTGTTACAACAGCAAGTCCATTTGCTACAATAGTAATAACCAGAGCATGCGCCATATTCCCGCCGGCGGCACCAGTCATAACCACGCCGCTGCTCAAAGTTGTCGGCATAACCGCTACCAGAAAAATTCCTATTTTGATTCCGTTGCCCAAGGGGGCTATGCCGAAGGATGCTGCTGCAATCGGGGCGACAAGAAAAATAATCATCAAGGCAATAAGGATGCCCTTGATGTCCATCATCCCCGACTTTATTTGCCTGGAATCGAGTATCAAACCGGAGAAAAAAAATATCAGAACGATAACGGCATCCGGCCCGTGATGAAGCTTGAACCACCTGCCGATCCCGGAGATGGTTTCGGTTGTATCAACCAGCGTTACAGCAAAAACAAACACAAGTCCTGCAACGAACCAGTATTTTTTAATCCATCCGGACAATCGGCGAGCTCTCCCAGTGTCGAAACCTTTAAATAGTTTCCATCCATAAATGGCTATTTTTCCGATGAGCGGCGTTCTCCGCGGGTTTCCGCCCTCGACGTACTAAAGTA
>JAQYVG010000223.1 GCA_030145595.1 Desulfobacterales bacterium
AGGAATGGCCAGCGTACCGGCCAAACCTTTCACCGATTGTGCCCCTTCTTTTAGCTTACCCAAAATTTCCTGGGTCTCAAACTCTTCTACAATGATCATATCAATGGCCCGGTCAAACTCGTGCTCGGTGAAAATTTCACCATATTTGTTGCCGGATTCCATAAACTCGGTTTTTTTACCAATTACCCATCTCATCTTTTCACCGGCCAGTACCGCTTCAGCGGCTTCCAGCTTTTTAAAGATCTGGGGTGCTTTCAGCACGTCGCCGCCGTCTCCGATGGGTCCCAGGGTTCGAATCCTTTCGTTGAACGTGCTCACCAGTTCAACAAAGACGGCAGCCTCTCCTGAAGAACATTGCCGAAAGGCGAGGCGGTCCTCGTTTACACCGATGTGTTGGAAAAGTCGACGGGTCATGTCCATTTTTAGTTTGGCCTGAACATTGCCGGTGATATAGTGGCAGTCGCCAAAATGGCAGCCGATGACCATAATGCCGTCAAGTCCCTTTTTAAAGGCTCCGGCCACGGTGGCCGGATCGACCCGACCGGTGCACATAATGCGAACCGTTTTTATCTCCGGGGTATATTGCAGTCTGGAAACTCCAGCTAAATCAGCAGCGGCGTACCCTCACCAGGTGCAACAAAATGTCAGTATTTTAGGAACAAATGGAGCCAATGCAACCCCCTTTCTATTTTGTATTTTCAATCGTAAATCTAAAATCGCAACTATTAAGTCTCTTCTAAAAACGCATCGATCTGGGCTTCAATCTGCTCGCTTGTATACGAGTTAATCGACAAAGCATGCTGATAGCAGGTGGAGGCGCACACGCCGCATCCCTTGCAGGCCACATCGATCACATGCACCTTTCTCCCCTTTTCCGTTCGGCGAATCTCCAGGGCGCTATAAGGGCAAAGCGCCACGCAAAGGCCACAGCCCCGGCAGGCGTCTTCATCCGACAAGACAGAAATGATCGGCTCCACAACGACCGAACCTTTTGACATGGGAATCGAGGCCCGCGATGCCGCACCCAACCCCTGGGCGATAACTTCACGAATATTGGCCGGAAAGCGTGCACTGCCGCAGAGATAGATGCCGTCGGTGGCAAAATCAAGGGGCTTTAACTTTACATGCCCTTCCAGGAAGAATCGGTTTTCATCTATGGGAACCCTGAGAAGCTGAGAGGTCGTCTCGGCGTCTTCCTGGGCGACCAGCGGTGTGGAGAGGACCACAAGATCGGCAGGCAGCTCCATTTCGCGTCCAAGAAGGGAATGGTAAACCCGCACCTGCTCTGATTCCACCTGGGGAGGCTGATCAGGATCGTAATGCATATACCGTATCCCTTTGGCCTTGGAATCCCGAAACATCTCCTCATTCTCGACGCCGTACATCTGCATATCCCGATAGAGAATCGAAACCCTGGCATCCGGAATTTGATCTTTGATCAGCATGGCGTTTTTGACGGCCGTTTGGCAGCAGATCCTGGAGCAGTAAGGCCTTTCTTCATTGCGGCTCCCCACACATTGAATCATGACAACGTTTTTAATATCAGGGTCCAGCCCTTTTTTCAGAAGCTGTTCCAACTCAAGCTGGGTGACAACCCGCTTACCGTCGTAGTCGTAAAGGCCCTCGGGGACAAAGTTGCGGCCGCCGGTGGCGACCAGAATAACCCCGATATCAATGTTCTTCTTGCCGCTTTCCGTCTCGATCTCGGCATCAAATTTGCCGATAAATCCCTGTACAACGGCAACGCGTGCCCCGGTGAAAACGGTAATCTTGTCATTGTTTGTGACTTCTTTTATCTTTTCCTCAATCAGCTCGCCCGCATCCGTCATAGTGGGGCCAAGTTTGTTGAGCTTGTTCAGCATGCCGCCTAAGTTCTTTTCTTTTTCAACCAGAACCACTTCGTATCCACGTTTGGCAAGAGCCGTTGATGCCGTTATTCCGGCAAGGCCTCCGCCGATTACCAGGGCGCGAGTCTTAACCTGGGACATGATCGATTCCTGGGGTTCCAGCAAGGCCGCCTTGGCAACTCCCATACGAATCAGATCCTTGGCTTTGGCGGTCCCGTCTTCCCTCTGCTGCATATGCACCCAGGAGCATTGATCGCGGATATTGGCCATCTCAAAAAGATAGGGATTCAGGCCGGCCTCTTCACAGGAACTTCTGAATAGGGGTTCATGGGTTCGCGGCGAACAGGAAGAGACCACTACACGATTGAGGTCTTGCTCCTTAATCGCTTTTTTGATCTCATTAATGCCGCCTTCAGAACACGAATAAAGGTTCTGCTGAACAAACGTTACGTTGGGAAGCGTCTGGGTGTATTCATCCAGCGCTTCCATATCCAGGTAGCCGGCGATGTTGGACCCGCAGTGGCAAATAAACACCCCGGTCTTGATCTCTTTTTCTTTACTCTCAGGCAACGGCTTTCTCCTTTTCCAACGTCGATTGAATCACAGTTTCAGCGGCACGCTCGGCTGCGCTGGAGGCCTGGGCCACGGATTCGGGAACGTCCATGGGGGACTCGGCACAACCGCACACAAAAATCCCCGGCACGCTGGTGTCGACCGGAGCCAGGGAACTGGTCTTAATGAAATTATACTCATCCAGTTCGACACCGAAAGTCTTGGCCAGCTCAACCATCCCTTTTGTCGGCGCACAGGCGGTGGCCAGAATCGCCATGTCGAATTCTTCTTCTTTTACCTGCCGCTGTTGGGTATCTTCATAAATCACGACCGGGTTATGATCGGCTCCTCCAATGATTTCGCTGACCCGACCGCGTACATAGGTAATATTAGAGTTGTTGCCGCCGCGAATTTTATACTCCTCGAACCCTTTGCTGACCGCTCTTATATCCATGCCGAAGATAGCGGATGTTGTCTCCGTCTCGTGCTCGTGGGCAATGACGGCTTCCTTGATGGAGTGCATGCAGCAGTAGCCCGAACAAAACGGGTAGAATCGAAAATCACGGGATCCCACACATTGGATAAAGGCCAGTCTTTTAGCCACGGTAAAACTCTCGGCCTGCTTTTGCATTGTTTCCAAAGGTTCCATGACAGCCAAGTGTTCGGCGTACTTATCGGCCCATTTCTTGCGATCCTCATCGTCCTGGTACTGGCCTTTCCGGTATTTTTCATACACGTCGGCAGAGGCTTGATCATGTTTCTTTTCAAATCTGTCTAACGTTTTCTGAGATCTCTTGGCCTTTTTTTCCAGGGCTTTGATTTCGGCGACAACCGCGCGATCAGAAGGACGATCCAGGTGACCGTGGGTGGGCCCGCTGGCGCTCAGGAGCCGTTCAAACTCCATGGCCGTGACCACATTGGGTAGTTCCCTAAAGCGGTATTCGGGAATCTGCGACGGATCAAAAACATCGTAGCCGACCGCGATGATAATGGCGCCGACAGAAAGAGTAATGATCCTGTCTTCCTGCTCGAAGTTAATGGCATCCGCCTGGCAGACCTTTTTGCAAATGCCGCATTTCTTGCCCTGCAATTGGCGGCAGTAGTCCGCGTCGATGGTGTGGGTCGAGGGGATGCCCTGGGCAAAATAGCTGTAAACCGCACTGCGATTTCCCTGATTTTCTTCGAAAGCATCCGGCACCGTTGCAGGGCATTTTTCAGCACAGGCCCCGCAACCGGTGCACTTGTCTTCCTCTACATAGCGTCTTTTGCGGCGAACCGTAACAGTAAAGTCTCCCTGCTCGCCTTCTACTTTCTCGATGTCGCTGTAGGCTAAAAGCTCAATATTGGGATGTCGACCGACATCCAGCATCTTGGGCGAGAGGATTCAGATGGCACAGTCGTTGGTGGGAAAGGTCTTGTCCAGCTGGGCCATCTTGCCGCCGATGCTGGGAAGTTTCTCCACCATATGGACCTTGACACCCATATCGGCAAGATCCAGGGAGGCCTGAATTCCGGCAATCCCTCCGCCAACAACCAAAACGTCTTTACTCATGATGTACTTTCCTTAATTTTAAGTGACTCTCGTTTGATAAGATGAATCAATTAACATCCCTAAAACGGTCTTTTATATCTCTCACAGAGCTCACAGAGACCACAGAGAAAGATAATTATTATTTTTCAATTGCCGCTGAGAGGACGGCAAATGAAAACCATTATGCCTTCGGCAAGTGCTGGCAGTCAAAACCTACCCACAAGGTTGATAGATTTTTTCTTTCCGCCCTCTCAGCGGAAAGGAAAAACCCAAATCTCTGTGACCTCTGCGGGCTCAAGCGAAGCGGGCGAGAGAACCCTAAATACCAAACACTTATTTCTTAGCCTGCTTTGATTCGTTCGGCCACAAGATCAAACAAATCGGTTATTTCTATATCCAGATTATAGGCCTTTTTGGCGCACCGGAAATGAATCTGGCATTTGGGACAGGCCGTTATAACGGTCCCTGCGCCTGTGTCACCGGCTTCTTTGAGACGCTGCATCTGGATTTCTTTGCTGCAGCTGGAACAGTTCATCCAGCCGGAAGTTCCGCAGCAAATCCCGTTTTCTCTGGAGCGCGGCATCTCTTTAAGTTCGATTCCGGGAATAGCTTCCAAAAGCTTGCGAGGTGCATCGTAAACCCCTGCCAGCCTTCCAAGCCGGCAGGGATCATGATAGGTTACAATTTCTTCTTCGGATTCCGTCAACTGGATGGCATCTTCGCTTAGTTTGTCCGCCAGAAAATCAAGAATATAAACCGGCTCAAAATCGAGTTCGCCCAAATACTTAGGGTAGTATTCCTTAAATGTGTGATACCCTTCCGGGCAGCTGAAAAGCACCTGTTTGGCTCCGGAAGATCGGATCACTTCCACGTTCAAGCGCGCCAACTCTTTGAACTTGTCTTCGTTACCGTTCCAAAGGGCATCATGACCGCAACACCTTTCATTATTGCTGACCACCGGCTCCACCCCGCAGGCGTTCAGAATCTTCAGCACATTTTGCGCGCCCTGAATTGATCCGGCGTCAATGTTCCGAAAAATAACGTTAAAGTAAGGCCTGCAGCCCACAAAATAAAAAATGTCACCCGTCTCTTTGATTTTCCCGTCTTCGATCCAGGATAAGCGGTTCTGCTTCATTTTCTTGGTCTGGAGGGAGCTGATGGTCTGCAGCATCCCGTTGTGCGCCGGCATCCCGTCGAATCCCAGCCCGTGGGCTTCATCGCGCATCAGGCGAATGAATTCAGGGAAATTGATGTCGGCCGGACAGCGGACACTGCACTGGGCACAGGTCAGGCAGCTCCAGATGGTTTCATCGGAAAAATCCTCCAGCTGATAAAGAGAACGTTCAATAATCTGCCGGGGAGAAAATTCAGGGAACACTCTGGAGACCGGACAGCTTCCGGTACATACCCCGCAGTCCAGACAAAAGTAAGTTTTTGTAGTGTTTACCAGTTCATCGATCGCAGTCATTTAGAATGCCTCATTTTTTTTGGTTCCTTAACGGTAGAATTCTTTTCATTGCCACTAAGGCACCAAGGCACGAAGAAAAAATAATAAATATATTTTTTGTGTCT
>JAQYVG010000224.1 GCA_030145595.1 Desulfobacterales bacterium
TCAAGAAAAGACCGAAATCCTTTTCAGTCCTTCACCGGATCTGACAGGCATGCAAACCTTAGTGATTGATGATAACTTTCACACCATATTTTCTGCTCATGCAGTCAAAGAAAATAGGGAGCCACTTGATGATCTTGCGATCACCATCATTGTCCTTGACATCGGGAACATCTGGCGCATCCTGCTTCTTGAGTTCCTTAAATGCTTCGTAGTCAACCTTGAAGTTGACGAGCACGTTGGCATAATGCATGGAGGTGCCATCAGGGACACGGCCAGTTGCAACGTAGTACTTTACAGCTTCACATGCTGTTGCAATTCTAACCATAGAAACGGTTGAAATGACAGTACCTGGAACAGCTGGTTCGGCAATGATACCGGCAGCTGCATCAGCTTCAACAGCAGGAACGGTGCGATGAGCATTCTTTGCAAGAATGTCGAGGGAAGCTTTGTCAAAGTCGGCAAGATCGAGGTAAGTATTGATACCTTCTTTGATGAACCTGTTTACGGCGGCGTTGCTCCCCATTTTCATGTTGGGTTCAGACTTGAGGTACTGCTTGAAGGCGTTCGTTGCGACGGGCATTTTGGTAGTTTGATTATTTCCTTTATTAAAAGTGTATATTTCGTTTTGTGAGGAGGATCAGCGATTCTTTATTCATCAGAATCGCTGTTTGCACATTTTAGTTGGCGATTTGCTAATTTTAATGTAACGGTCTGTTTCACGGACTTTATCATGTCGCACAACTTTGAAGGGCAATAGCTAAGAAGCATTGTATCCTCGCTCTCTACCTAATTTAGATCACAGTGTTAGGTTCACTCATCTATTCATTTTCATGTGCTATTAAAGCATCACGCTGGGATAACCAGATTTGTTAACGTTTAACGACAGAATTCCTAATTGAATACGTTTTACCTGCAGGAGGGAAGACACCAAAGCACAAATGTCAGTAATCAGTTATCGGTTATCAGTAATCAGTTTTCCCTTACTGATCACTTCCCACTGATGACTGTTCACCCGTGACTGTCTTTGTGCTTTAGTGGCTGAAAAGTTGCTTTTGAATTAGAAAACAAGGAAGAACAAAATTAATGACCGGCACCCAACATAAGATGCAAAATGCTGCTCAACCAAACTCGAGCTATGATATCAAGCTCCTGTTCCCTGTGCTTTTTCTGGTTGGAATCGGAATTGTAATGGTCTACAGCGCCAGTTCGGTCCTGGCACTGAAAAAGTATGGAACCGGCTACTACTTTTTAAAAAAGCAAGCCTGCTTCGCCCTGCTGGGAATTGTAGTCCTGATAATTTGCAGACGGATTCCGGCGCGGTTTTTCCGTCCTTTGGCATACCCTTTTATGATCATGGCAATCACCTTTTTGGCTGCGATCAAGTTTACAAAATTCGGACATTCTGTCGGAGGCTCGGCCAGGTGGCTGCGTTACGGCGGCTTTACATTTCAACCCTCGGAATTTGCCCGTTTTACCCTGATAGTTTACCTGGCCTACTCCCTGGATAAAAAGAAGGATAAACTCAACGATTTTTATGTCGGTTTTCTTCCCCACATTTTGGTATTAGGTATTTTAACCGCTCTGATTTTTATCCAGCCTGACTTGGGCGCTGTACTGATTTTGGGCGCTATTACCTGGATCATGCTTTTTGTAGGCGGTGGCAGTCTTAAGCATCTTTTCTTATCATTTGTGGCCCTGCTGCCCGTTATTTACTTTTTTATGGTCAGCGCCGAGTATCGACTTAAACGCCTCCTCAGTTTTATGGACCCCTGGCAACATCCTTCAAATGAAGGTTATCAGATCGTCCATTCGCTGATGGCATTCGGCGCCGGAGGAGCCTGGGGCGCAGGCATCGGCAAGGGTTATCAGAAACTGTTCTATCTTCCTGAGCCCCACACTGATTTTATCTTCTCAGTCATCGGAGAGGAACTCGGCCTCCTGGGCGTTCTTCTTATCCTGTGCCTTTATGTCCTTATATTCTGGCGTGGCGTCTGGATTGCCAGAAATACCCAAGACTCTTTTGGAGCACTTTTAGCCATGGGGCTGACAACGGCAATCGGTCTGCAAGTTTGCATTAATATGGGAGTCACCCTTGGACTTCTCCCGACCAAAGGGCTTACCCTCCCCTTTTTAAGTTACGGCGGAACATCCCTTTTGGTGAACATGGCGTCCATTGGGATACTGATGAACATTGCAGCATTAAAACCTGAACCTAATGGATAATAAAGAAACCGGATCAAGAGGACCCGGCTTTGGATTAACCTTGGAAAGATTTTATTATAAAAATGTTAAATCCGAATGTTGAAAAAAAAGAGCTACACAAAACGCCGGAGGCGTTGCGCATCATTATTGCCGGCGGCGGCACCGGAGGGCATCTTTTTCCCGGCATTGCCATTGCACAGGAATTTACGGCCCGGAATCCAAATAGCAATGTCTTGTTCGTCGGCGCAGGCAAACCTTTTGAAACCTCAATTCTGTCTGAGTTGGGTTTCAAGCATGCAAAGATTACAGCAGCAGGAATCAAAGGACGGGGAACGGCACAGCAGGCCTTGTCGATCGCGAAAATCCCCAAGGGCATTTTTGAATCGATTATGATCCTTAAACGTTTCAAACCTGATCTGGTCATCGGTGTCGGCGGCTATGCTGCCGGACCTCTGGTCACGGGTGCATGGCTCCTGGGCATTCGCATCGCTCTGCATGAGCAGAATATTCTTATGGGCATTACTAACCGGATACTGTCGCGTCTTGCCGATCGGATATTTATTTCTTTTGAGAATACGCCCTTAGAACTAAATGGGCGTAAAGTCCACCTTACCGGTAATCCCGTACGTAAGGAAATATTGCAGCGCAACGGGAACCAAAAAGTAAGCACGGTTGCAGACTTCGGTAAACAGCGGCCCTTTACAGTACTGATCATCGGCGGAAGTCAGGGGGCCCGCGGTATAAACCTGGCGGTTATGGAGGCTGTGGAACACATCCGGGAAAAAAATGCGTTTTTTTTCATCCATCAAACCGGAGTTCAAGATGAAACCATGGTTAAAGCCGCCTATCAGCGCTGTGATATTGCCGGCAAGGTGCAGGCCTTTTTTGTTGATATGGCCCGGCAATATCAGCAAGCCGATCTGGTGATATGCCGGGCAGGTGCCACCACGGTGGCGGAAATTACAGCTATTGGAAAGGGGGTTGTGTTTATTCCGTTTCCTTTTGCAGCCGATAATCACCAGGTTCTGAATGCACGCACCCTTACAAACGCCGCCGCTGCAGAAATGATTCTGGAAAAAGATCTTAGCGGCAGAGTCCTGGCCGATAAAATCGAATGTTTTGCATCAAACCCGGAAGCCCTAAGTCAAATGGCCTCCAAGGCAAAGGATTTTGGACGGCCGGATGCGGCCGCAATGATTGTGAACAACTGTTATAATCTGATGAATTCGTAATATGTATCTTAAAAAATATCACATACATTTTGTCGGCATTGGCGGCATCGGCATGAGTGGAATTGCCGAACTCCTGCTCAACCTGGGCTACAAGGTGTCCGGCTCCGACCTCAGCTCTTCTGATCTGACCCGGCGCCTGCAAAGCATAGGGGGAGTGATATATGAAGGTCATGCTGCCAAGCAAATTAAAGGGGCTGATGTTGTGGTAACATCCGCGGCCATCGTTCCCGATAACCCTGAAATTATCGCCGCCGCCCAAGCGTCGATCCCGGTAATACCCAGGGCCGAAATGCTGGCGGAACTGATGCGTTTAAAGTACAGCGTAGCGATTGCCGGTGCCCACGGCAAAACATCGACCACTTCCCTGGTAGCTGCCGTGCTGGACGAAGGCGGGCTGGATCCCACGGTGGTCATCGGCGGCAAACTCAAAAGTATCGGGATCAATGCGCTGCTTGGAGAGGGGGATTTTATCGTGGCCGAAGCGGATGAAAGCGACGGCTCTTTT
The DNA here is from genome assembly GCA_030145595.1 of Desulfobacterales bacterium. Lineage (GTDB taxonomy): Bacteria > Desulfobacterota > Desulfobacteria > Desulfobacterales > UBA11574 > Desulfatibia_A. The sequence continues at coordinate 3,940 of JAQYVG010000224.1, forward strand.
CTGAAAATGTCTCCCACCATAGCGGTTGTAACGAATATAGACCGGGAGCATCTCGATTTTTACAAAGACCTAGACCACATCAAGGAAGTGTTTTTAAGCTTCATCGATAGAATCCCGTTTTACGGTCTGGCAATTCTATGCCTGGATGATGAACCCATACAGGATATAATTCCCAAAATAAAGAAGCGCTTCACAACTTACGGAGTCAGTTCCCAGGCGGATATCCAGGCCAAAAACATTGAATCCAAAGGGTTAAAAAGCAGGTTTGCCGTCAAACACCTTGGCGAGCACTTAGGAGAAATCTCGCTTAATCTGCCTGGTATCCATAACGTTTACAACGCCATGGCAAGCATCGCCGTGGGACTTGAATTAGGTATCGATTTTGAAGTCATTAAAAGCGCCCTGGAAATCGTTCAAGGCGTGCAGCGCAGATTGGAAATCAAGGGAATCGCCCGAGACATTACTGTTGTTGACGATTACGGCCATCATCCCACTGAAATCAAATTTACGCTGCAGGCCGCTAAGGAAAGCTGGCCGGACCGGCGCATCGTTGTGGTGTTTCAGCCGCACCGCTACTCCAGAACCGAGGCACTTTTTGATGACTTTACACGTTCGTTCTACCAGTCGGATATGCTTGTAGTGCTGCCGATCTATGCAGCCAGCGAAAAAGCAATCAAAGGCGTTGACAGTCAATCGTTGTTTGAAGAAATTCGAGCCCACGGCCACAAAGATGTCGTCTTCATGCCAAGTTTTAAAACAGCTGTTTCCCATTTAAAACAAACTTTAACCGGCGGCGACATCCTGCTGACTCTGGGTGCCGGCGATGTGTACAAACTGGGAGAGACTTTACTTAAAGAACTTTGATCTGGTTGCGGGTTGCGGGTTGCGGGTTGCGGGTTACGGGTTGCGGGTTGCGAGTTGTGCGCTACGGGTTGCTAACTGAAAAATGATTACTGATCACTGATTGATGGAGATTAAATTGTGTTTCAATTCCACAATCGAAAATCAACAATCAAAAATCTAAAATAGAAACATGTTACTCGATTCTGAATCCAAAAAATGGCTGGCCGATCATTACGGCGCCGGCATCAAATTTGACGAACCAATGTCCAAGCACACATCGCTGCAGGTCGGCGGGCCGGCTGAGGCCTATTTTGTCCCTGGAAACATTGAAGCGCTTAAATCACTGATCAACTGGGCCTGGCAAAAGGACATCCCGTATCTGATTATCGGCGACGGTACAAATCTGTTGGTAAAAGACAGCGGGATAAAGGGCATCGTCATAGCGCTGACCAAGTGCCTGCAGGCGATTACCAAAACCGATAATCAAAAAGAAGAAGTTGTCGTTACCGCCATGGCCGGTGTTCGCATGCAGGCTCTTTGCCGCTTTGCCCTTGAGCATGGTCTGGCAGGTCTCACTTTTGCCTTAGGAATTCCCGGTACTGTGGGCGGCGGCATTATGATGAATGCCGGTACGGCTGGCGGCTGGATCGAAGATGTCCTCAAGGCCGTCACAGTGCTTTTGCCAAACGGTCAAATCCAGGAAATTACGCGGGAC
>JAQYVG010000225.1 GCA_030145595.1 Desulfobacterales bacterium
GGGGGACTGTGCATTAGATTGGATCAATAAGGCTGCCGGTAAAGGTCCGGGAGGATAGTTTTTTTGAAGGAGACTTATCTATATAATAACGACAGACCTATTTGCTCAAGCAGCTATATATGGGAAGCGCTAATCAAGATCCTTTCAAAACATGATGTAAGCCATAAGAAGATATTTGAAATCGGCTGCGGGAATGGTGCCACAGCCAATATGCTCGATCAGTTAGGATACGATGTCACCGGTGTCGACACATCAATTAGCGGTACTGAAATAGCGAGTAAATCTTTTCCGCATTTAAAACTATTTCAAGGATCTGCTTATGATGACCTCGCAAAAAAATATGACAAATTCCCCATTGTAATGAGCTTGGAAGTAATAGAGCATCTTTATTATCCGCGAAAATTTGCTAATAATTTCTACTCTTTATTGGAAGATGGCGGCATGGGTGTAATATCGACCCCGTACCATGGCTATTTAAAAAATTTGGCGCTTGCATTAACAGGAAAAATGGACACCCATTTTTCACCTTTATGGGATGGAGGTCATATCAAATTCTGGTCTGTGCAAACTCTAAAATCTCTGCTTTCTGAGGCGGGATTCGAAGATATCAGTTTTGTACGAGTCGGCAGGATTCCATTGCTTGCCAAGTCAATGATTGCTGTTGTGTACAAGAACACATCACGATAGGGTCTCTTATTTTGCTTAAACTATCTATCATAACGGTCTGTTTCAACGCTGCAAGCACTATAAGGCATTGTATCGAGAGTGTTAGCGGTCAAAGCCTGCAAGTCGAACATATCATTATCGACGGCGGGTCTGACGATAAGACCCTGGAATTACTTAAGCATTACAGATCTCAAGTTGCCAGGTTGATCTCTGAACCAGACAGCGGAATTTACGACGCCATGAACAAAGGGCTGCGACTGGCCAGCGGGGATGTAATCGGAATTCTAAATGCCGATGATTTTTATTCAGATCCAGGGACATTGCAAAAAGTAGCAGAAGGTTTCAAAGATCAAAAAATAGATGCCTGCTATGGTGACCTGGTTTATGTAGATGCCACCGACATCCGCAAGATTGACCGCTACTGGCGTTCCGGAAGTTATGACAGGTGTAAATTCTATAATGGCTGGATGCCGCCGCATCCTACTTTTTTCGTACGACGCTCGGTTTATAAGAAATACGGCCTTTTCAATTTAGGTTTGGGGTCGGCCGCTGATTACGAACTGATGCTCCGATTCCTCCTGAAACACAAGGTTGCATGCAAATATATTCCTGAAGTATTAGTTTGCATGAGAACCGGAGGTCAAAGCAACGCCTCAATAAAACATCGCTTGACGGCACATAGAAACGACTATTTAGCCTGGAAAGTAAATCAACTTAAGTCGCACCCCTGGACTCTAATGATGAAGCCTTTGCGTAAAATAGAACAGTACATAAGGAGGCCTCATACAGGGGTATATGATCCGGAACCAGATTGACTATTGTTGATTGTTGATTGTTGATTTGTGGAATCGCTTCGCTCTGTCATTTTTATTTGTCTGTCGCATAAATGATACGCAAGCATGATATGATTTGAATAAATAGGTACTAATTGCGTTAAAATGCAATTAGGTGTTAGGTTTAAGTTCCAAATAGGGCCTAACACCTAAAACTTAGAACCTAAAACTTAATGAATTCGATGCCTACGAATTCATCAATATGGTGATAGTCTAATGATAAACATAACATTTCCTGATGGTAATATAAAGGCTTTTGAAAATAATCCAACAGGGTTGGATGTAGCCAAAAGCATTTCAGAGGGTCTGGCGCGTGATTGCGTTGCACTGGAATTAAACGATGAGATGGTCGATTTGAATGCGGAAATCAGCCATGACACCAACATTAAACTGATCACGACCAGGGATGAGGAAGCGCTTGAAATTCTCCGGCACAGCGCGGCCCATGTTATGGCTGACGCCATTTTGCGGCTTTATCCGCAGGCCAAACTAACGATAGGTCCGGCAGTAGAAAACGGTTTTTATTACGACATCGACATGGAGCCGGTATCAGAAGAAGATTTTCCCAAAATCGAGGCCGAAATTAAAAAAATTATCAAGGCCAAACTTCCATTTGAACGTCATGAGGTTTCAAAGTCCGAAGCGCTTAAATTTTATAAAAACGAACCCTATAAGCTCGAAATGATCTCAGACCTTATAGATGATGGAATATCGTTTTATTCTCATGGAGATTTTACCGACCTGTGTCGCGGCCCGCACCTTCCTCATACAGGATTTATCAAAGCCATAAAGCTTATGAAGGTTTCAGGCGCCTACTGGCGTGCCGATCAAACCAAGGCACAGCTCCAGAGAATCTACGGTACGGCCTTTTTCAACAAAAAAGAGCTGAATAAATACTTGAATTTTCTTGAAGAAGCCAGGAAAAGAAACCACCGGAAGATCGGTACAGCGCTTGATCTTTTCAGTTTTCATGATGAAGCATCCGGCATGGCTTTTTTCCATGCCAAAGGAATGGTGGTATGGAACGCCCTTTTGGATTATTGGAGAAAAGAACACCGGGCTGCAGGGTATGTTGAAACCAAGACCCCCATTCTGCTCCAGCGTGCGTTATGGGAACAAAGCGGCCACTGGGAAAATTATCGCGAAAATATGTACACTTCCATAATTGATGAAGACGAATATGCCATTAAGCCCATGAACTGCCCCGGTGGAATGCTGCTGTATAAAACCAAACGTCATTCCTACAAGGATCTGCCAATTCGTGCATCGGAAATCGGGCTGGTCCACCGGCATGAGCTTTCCGGTGTTTTGTCCGGACTTTTCCGGGTCCGTGCATTTCATCAGGATGATGCCCACATTTTTATGACACCGGATCAAATTCAAAATGAAATCTTAGGTGTTTTGCAATTGGAAGAACGCATTTACAAGACCTTTGGACTCGGGTTTAATCTGGAGCTTTCAACACGTCCTGAAAAATCTATCGGCACCGACGAGCAGTGGGAAGTCGCCACCAAAGGTCTGGAAGCGGCTCTGGAAGCTTATGGTCAAGAATTTAAAATCAACGAGGGAGACGGCGCTTTCTACGGTCCCAAGATCGACTTCCACATCAAGGATGCCCTGGGCCGCACTTGGCAATGCGGGACGGTTCAACTGGACATGTCACTTCCTGAACGATTTAACCTTTTTTATATTGGCAAGGGTAATGAAAAGCTCCGTCCCATTATGATTCACAGGACTGTTTACGGTTCTATAGAACGATTTTTTGGTATTCTGACCGAGCATTTTGCAGGAAAATTTCCACTGTGGATGGCTCCGGTACAGGCCGCCATTCTGGCTATAAATGATGATCTTGTACCGTATGCAGATGATGTTAAAATAAAACTCGAAAATGCCGGGCTGCGCGCCGAAGTAGATGACAGAACCGAAAGCCTGAACAAAAAAGTTCGAGATGCTCAACTAAATAAAATACCGCTTATCCTGACCATCGGCAACAAGGAGAAGCAGTCCGGAAATCTTTCCGTCAGAACATTAGACGGCAAGGTCCGCTTCGGAATTTCCCATGGGGAGTTTTTAGCCAGGGTACTTGAACACATCAAAAATAGAAAACTGGACCTGAATATTTTTGAGGAATAAGTATGCTGAATTCGCAAAAGATCGAATTCAGCATGTGTTTGGTTTTTCGTATTTAGTGTTTTGTTTCAAAAATAAGCCGACATACAAGCTTGTTGGATCACCAAACACTAAAAACCAAATACAAAATACTTTTGCAAAAAGCTCTATTTATCGACGTTCAGGAAACCATCAATTTAAATTATACCCTAATTGAGCGAAAATGACAGATAATGCAGGCGTTACAACCCACAAAATAAAATGGTGTGACTTGCGCTGTGAATATGCCGGCTTTGCCAAGCTGGATGCTTTAGACGGAAGCTGTCGAACCTTTCAATCCCTTTGGTGCGAAAAACTGAAAAAACATGTAACCAAAAACGCACCCTGTGAAGACGCGTTTGGGGAAAGGCGGCCGACCACCGGCTGGTAACTAGCTCGTCACGCGTTGCGGGTTACGGGTTTTTTTAGTTCAAAATCCAAAATCGTTTGTTGCTTGTTACTTTTTTGCCAGTTACTGATTACTGCTTGCCCGGCGGCTTGTCGGGTCGTAGCCGGAGGCGTAGCCTGAAGCCTTGGCGAAGACGGGATCACCGATCACTGGTCACTGATTACTGGTTACTGGTTACTGGTTACTGGTTACTGGTTACTGATCACTGTGGTCTTTAGCAATTAGGAAAAGATGGGAACATCAATCAATGCAAGGTTTAAAAATTTTCTATTCTACTGGCTTCCGATTTTTATTTACTGCCTTTTGATTTACATCCAGTCTTCCTATCCATCACCTGAAGAAGTCCCCCAACTACCCTACATTGACAAGGTTCTCCATTTTGCGGCCTATGCCCTTTTGAGCGCCCTCTTTTTAAGGGCTTTTAAAACGCTTCCGATAAAAGACAATATAAAGCTGATAACAATTCTTGCCATAACATTGTCTTCGCTTTATGGCATCAGCGACGAAATTCACCAGTATTATGTCCCCTACCGGGACGCTGATATTATGGATGCTCTGGCAGATATAATCGGCAGTATTTTCGGAGTCTATATTTATCACTTCTTTTGGCTGGAACGACTGCGGAAGGCACGGCACTCACAACCTAACAGTTCGTAATTTTGCAACAAAAAATTAAAGAAAAACCCCCGGCCTTTTTGCTAAGACCGGGGGTTTGTTATTTGCGAAAACTGTGGATTAATCCAAATATTACATGAGTTAGTCCATGACCGGCCGTGGCAGCACCTGGGCCAGTTCGGCAATCTCGGGGACTTTGTGCTCCCACTCGATCGCCATCATGTGCACACCGTGGACACCCTTCATCTCCTTGAATTCCTCCACCTGCTCACAGGCCATCTTGATGCCCTCGTCGGCCACGTTCTTCTTGTCAACGCCCTTCAAACGGTCGATCCACTCTTCCGGAACCTCTATGCCCGGAACTCGCTTTTGCATGTAACGGGCCATGCCGACGTTCTTCATGGGCGTCACGCCCGCTAAAATGTAAACCTTCTCCGTCAAACCCATGTCGTTGGCGCGCTTTATAAACTCTCGAAACTTATCCATGTTGTAAATACACTGGGTCTGAATAAAATCAACGCCGGCCTCGATCTTTTTGGCCAAACGGTGCACGCGCCAATCAAACGGTTCCGCAAAAGGATTGACCGCCGCTCCGATAAATATTTTGGGCGGATCCTCAATCTCGGCACCGGCCTGAAACTTGCCCTCATCTCGCATTGTCTTGACCATGTTGATCAGCTGCATCGAATCAATATCAAAGACACCCAGGGCATCC
>JAQYVG010000226.1 GCA_030145595.1 Desulfobacterales bacterium
CGTCGTCGAGTAAAAAGGTTCATATACAATGCGCAGTAGATGGGACTTTTTACGACGCCATCATCATTTAATGAATATTGCCGTAGCTATAACAGTCGTCCAAAGATTGCCTTCAGCGCCAAGTGCTGCCTGGCTGATATGCTGGGATTCAACAATCTTACCGGACATTCTATATATTTCACGGCGTTCGTCGTAGTCTTCGTCGGGATCGAATTCTATACCCAGAGTATTGGCCAGCATGGAGGCCGCAAGGTCTTCGGCATATTCTCCGGCCTCGACCTCGGTTTTACCGAAGCCGTGATGTTCGGAAAGATATCCGTAGCGGCCGTTTTCAGCGGGCAGGGCCAGTCCGATGCTTGCTACGATGCGCCTGCCGGGTTCTTTAATCTGTTCCCTGGCCATGACACAGTGGGTTATTTCACCCGGTTCCAGGCGAGATAAAGCGGTTTCCATATCCACGATATTGCAGTGGGGCGGAAATATCGATGAAACTGTTACCAGATTAAGATGGGCGATCCGTGCGTTGCGCAGGGCATTCTCGAAAGAAGCCAGTTTTTCCTTGTCAATTCCCACCCCTTTAGTGAAAAACATGTATCTTGGTACATACACGGCCGTAACCTCTCTTTCTATCTAATGTCCTAATCGAGCGAAACGCTCGATGTCCGTTGTTCGTTGTCTGTTGTCCGTAGTCAGTGGTTTTACAGGTTTTTTGGGCCTCTTTTTGTGTTTCACCTGTAGTTGAAATAGATTTTCGCTTCTTATTGCCTTAGCAATGGACGACGGACAAAGGACACCCAATTGAGCGTTTTTACTCATTTGGGGTTAAAGTCTTGATTTATAAATCTTTAGCCAAAGTGTCATCATAACGCCGGATAAATCGAGTTAGATTTACAACTGACAACTGACAACTGACAAATTGAGTCTTAACTCAATTAGGGTTAGCCTTCGTAGAGCACTGCAAGTATCGTCGCTTTTCCGCTTTTAGAAGCAATCAGATGCGGCGTAGTCGATAGGTAATAGGCGCTGTCACCGGACTCAAGATCATAACAGTCATGGCCGATCTTCAGCACGGTCGTACCTTCCAGAACATAAATAAATTCTTCGCCTGCATGCACGGACATCTCCTGGTCGGGGTTTTCTTCAAGCTGTACGATCAAGGCTTCCATATGGCGCCCTTTGACTTCCGGAGCAAGGCTTTTGTAAATGTAGACTTGCTTTTTGCCTTTCTGGGCAGTGGACCTGGAGACGATTTTCTGCTCATTTTTTCGGGTTATGGAATAGAGCTTATCGCCGACACCGGAAACCAGCCGGCTGAAGGCACTGTCAAGGGCTTTTGACAGTTTGATAATCGTTCCTAACTGCGGCTGTACTTTGCTGGCTTCAATGTTCGACAGCAGTTCAACGGCAAATCCCGTCATCTTTGAAAGGTCTTCCAGCGACAGTCCTTTTTCTTCTCTTATAGTTTTGATGCGTTCGCCGATAGCTTCCACGGCTTTGTCGGTCGATTTTGCAATATCGCCGGTAAGGTTTTCAAAGAAATCGACGTTGATGTGAGGCTTTTGATTCTTTGTGTCCATATCTACCTCTCTTCTGAAATTTTAAGGACAATCACGAAAACATCCCGGTAAAACAGGCTATGCCTCGGGACATGCGAAATATTGAAAGCACGAAATTTCATTAATATTTTTTTTCGTATTTTCGTATTTTCGTGGCAAGTTTTTTCTTTTTACGAAATCAACTTTAGCACTAAGTGGGACGGTATTTTTCAGGCAATACCGCGCCGGGGCGCCAGTCTTTGGGTATTTTCTGTCCCGGCTCTTCACCCAGTTTTTCTTTTTTCCCCTTCAGACCGGGACGCGCAAACTGCATATGCCCCTCTTTCAATGTGCGGCCGTTGATAACGGCATCGGAACGTAACCTTCTGCCGACGGTTTTTTCCAATTGCCGGCCCAGCCACAGAACGCGGTCCACATCCCAACCGTGCTCGATTCCCATTTCGTCAATCTGGACCAGCGTATCCTCAAGCGTGACCAGGCCGACATAGCGAGGGTCTTCATAATAGTACTCACCGGTTCCCTTGACAGGGCAGTCGTCTAAAAAATTGGCCGGCTGTCCGCCCAGACCGCCCATAGTCGCTTCATAAATTACGATTCCAGCCTGCAGAGAAGCTAAAATAGAGGCAGCCGCCACCCGTTTGGTTTCGTGAAAGTGGGCGATATGCAGGCTTGGCTCCGGAATTTCATCCAGAATCATGGAAAAATAACGGTAGACATCCGGTGCCGAGGCACTGCCGTCGTGGTCGGCATGCTCAATGTCATGGGCCCCGATCTCCAGCCATCGCTTGGTAAACTCCACGGCATCCCTCAAATCCGTGGCACCGCCGATGGGGCTGCCCCAGATCGTGCTGACCGTGCCGCACATCTTTATGCCGGCATCCGTACATTTTTTGATACAGCGTTCGGCTTCTTTCCAGTATTCCGGAAGCGTTGTTCCCGCATTGGCGTAATGATGTTCTTCCTCGGTGGAAACCATCATTAAAACACGATCAGGGCCGATTCCCCTTGCTTGCATTTCAATGGCACGGTCGACGGCGGATTCGCGGATCGTGATGGCGGTGAAGCAGATATCATCATAATTGACGCCCTTTCTGGTGCAGCGCTGTTTGAAACGATCACTTCTTACATGCGCAAACAGCTCCTCGGCGTCTTTGAACTGCGGCATGAGGAAGGGACTGCCCAGGTTGGTTACTTCAATGTCGCGGCAGCCGGCAAAAATAAGCTCTTCCAGGTAGAATTTTTTTGCGGCGGTAGAGATGAATTTCTCTTCATGCTGAAAACCGTCCCGTACGGTAATGTCGCCGATCGTTACTTTCTTAGGCATTTTAGGAAATATCTTCCAGTAATCATATTCCGTCATGGCTAATCCTAACCTCCTTCTATTTTTAGTTCCCTAATTAATTCAGGGTTCGGGGTGTATCCTCTCATGGTCGCTTCATGGAAAATCTTTTTTTAAACCGTGTGAACTCGCGTATAAGGGCTCGTAAAGAAAGAACAGAGGCTTTTATCACAAAAAACAACAGGTTTGCTTAACGATCGGCAATCGTTTGCTATGAAACAATTGCGGCATACGTCTGTTCTTTCTAACGGATCCCTAATACACTCAAACAGCACCCGCTTTAAAAAAAGATCATCCATTCCGCTGACATATAATACTCTATAATAAAATCTCTTCGGCCCTTCAATTAATTTGTGTCTTTTGTAGTAAAAATCTTTTCATTGGCAATAGACATCAAGGCACGATAAAATAATAATAAATATATCCTTTGTGTCTTTGTGGCAAATAATTTTTTATTCTTGGCTGCCCAGATCAGGTTGAGCAGTTTCTTCCGAAAATCAGAACCGAAAGTTTCCGAAGGACGGTTCGCCGATCGGTTTCAGCAGGCTGACTTCAAAACCCATGGCCAGCCAGCTGCGGATTTCGGAAAATTTAAGGACGCGGTCATTCCAAAGACGGGCTCCGCAGTAAAACGGATGGGCTTCGCCGTCGTATTTTTTAATCATCTCCTGACTAAAAGCATCTTTTTCCTCTGCGGTCATGGGATTCTGCTGAGCCGAACGCTTGCGTTCCTCAATGGAAAGCAGAACACCCGCCGCACTGCGCCCGCTCATGACGGAAGTTCTTGCTCTCATGGTAGCGAAAAGGAAATGTGGCCGATACGCCCGGCCGCACATCCCGTAATTGGCGGCCCCGTTATCCGGTCCAATTACAATCTGTATCCGGGGCACCTGAGCGCAGGAAACCGCCCTGACCATGTCTGCTCCGTATTTGCCGATGCCCATATGTTCGGACTCTGACCCCACCATAAAACCGGGCGAACTCTGAACAAACAAGAGCGGAATTTTTTCCTGGCTGCAGCGCACGATCCATTCGGTAGCTTTGCGGGCCGCTTCAGCAAATATGATGCCGACGTCGTTTGCCGCCACTGTACCTATGGTCAGACCTTTGATGCGCAACTTACCGGTAACGATGTTGCTCCCCCTGCCCGGGGCATAATTTTTTTTATATTCGCTGAAAACACTATCATCTGCAATCGCTGCCAGAAAGGCGCGAACATCGATGCCCTGGTGAACAGATGCCGACATGTTTTCGTAAAGAGCCTCTGTGGGAACCCGCGGCGGAACTTCGGCATAGCGATGCAGGTGCAGTTTTTGGGGCGGTTCAAGCATGAGTATCTCTTTTACCCTGGCGATGGCTTCATCCTGATCGGCGCAGAAATGATCGGCTCCGCCGGAAATGCGGGTGTGGACCTCGGCACCTCCTAAATCTTCGGCGGAAATGACTTCTCCGGTGGCCATTTTTACCAAAGGCGGTCCGCCCAGAAAAGAGTAGGCCAGCTTGTCAATCATTACCGCCTCGCAGGCCATAAAGACGATGTAGGCTCCTCCGGCCGTATTTCCGCCGGTGCTTAAGGTTATCTGTTTGAGTCCCATGGCCGACATCCGTGCCATGTTGAAAAACATGGATCCAAAGTGTTGATCATCGGGAAAGACTTCGGCCTGCATGGGCAGGAATGCACCACCGGAATCGGCGATATAGACGCAATTCAGCCCACATTGTTCGGCAATGGCCTGAGCCCTCATGTGCTTCTTCAGGGTAATGGGAAAATAGGTTCCGGCTTTTACCCGGCTGTCGTTGGCAATAATCATGGTCCAGTTGCCGTGAATCTTCCCCAATCCAGTCACCAGACCGCCGCAGGGCACGTCCGCGACTTGAGGATAATCCATGCCGAAACCCGCAATCCGGCTGAGTTCATAGAACTCGGTTTCCGGATCGATCAGCTGCTGGATCAGTTCTCTTGCCGGGCGTTTGCCCTGCTTGCGCAGTTTGTCCACAGCCTTTTGCCCCCCCGGCCATACGGCCGGCTGGATACGTTCATCGAGTTTCTTCTCCTCGTTTTCCCAGAACAATCGATTTTCGGTCCTTTGATCCGTCATTGTCAACCTTTGTCTGTCAGTGGTACACCTTTGGTTAAATTAAAGAGATTTGGAATGCTATTCTCTATATATTTCAAGTGATCGGTTATCAGTGATCGGTTATCAGTGATCAGTGATCAGTGATCAGTGATCAGTGATCAGTAATCGGTGATCGGTGTCCAGTGATCAGTTATCAGTGATCAGTCTCAGTTATCAGTTATCAGTGACAGGTGATCAGTAATCGGTGATCAGTGAACAGTAATCGGTTATCAGTAATCAGTGATCAGTTATCAATCATCAGTCATCAATCATCAATCATCAATCAACAGTCATCAATCATCAGTCATCAATCATC
>JAQYVG010000227.1 GCA_030145595.1 Desulfobacterales bacterium
GGCGGGAAGAGCAGGCCTGGAAAGAGGCCGATGCGGACACGGCCGCTTCTTGCCGGCAGGTGGAAAAGAGATTCATCGAGGAACACCTGATCTGCTGGGTCCCATCTTTTTGTGAAAAGGTTATAGAAGAGACGGAATCGCCGTTTTATCAGGCAGTGGCGGCATTGACCCACAGCTTTATAGAGTTTGAGATGGAAGAGATGAATCGTAATGGAGATGGTGTCGCTTAACGACGCCAAGGAGCTTGGAAATGAAGAGTATTCCAAAGATACCAGTAATTATCGGCGCAATTTTTATCTTATCCTTGGGGATTGTTGTCGCCACGACCATTATACTGAAAAAAACAGAATTAGTCCACGAAGAGGCACAGCTGGCAGGGAAATTCAAAGACAGAACCGACGCCTCTTTTGTCGGTTCCGAGACCTGCAAAAAGTGCCATGAACGCACATATCTGAACTGGCGAACTTCACTTCATTCCAGAATGATGCGGGATGTCAAACTCGACAAGGCGGCGAATATCGGTGATTTTGATACGCCCGACAATAACAGAACGTTCAGCAAAAAGGACGTCGACTATGTCCTCGGAAGTCAATGGAAGCAGCAGTATCTGAAAAAACAAGGCAAGGATCTTATCGTGCTTCCGGCCCAGTACAACGTTGTCAATGGCAGGTGGGCGCCCTACTTTTCCGATGAACCGTCCAAAAGAAACTGGTTTGCGGAATGTGCCGGATGCCACGCCACCGGAGTCGATCCGGATAAAAAGACCTTCATAGAGATGGGAATCGCCTGCGAAGCCTGTCACGGGCCGGGCAGCAACCACGTCGAGGCCATACCCGGTTTTGAAATTCCCACAATCATCCAGGCCGGACGGTTGACCCCGGCCCTGGCCGCTCAGATATGCGGATCGTGTCACACCCGGGGCCGGGACAAGACGGGAAAGTACGCCTATCCGGTCGATTACCAGATCCATAAAGGCGAAGGGAACATCAGACTCTATTTCAACGAAGCAAATCACGACAACGGCAATGCCGAAATTTTTTGGCCCAGCGGAGAATCCAAATACAGCAACCAGCAGTATCTCGACTGGAAGCAGAGCGAACACTCCAAAGTCGGTGTGGTCTGCGTCACCTGTCACAATGTCCATCAAAGCAGGGCCACGCTGGTTTCCACAGCGGGAGGAGGCTCCGGTTTACTTGACACCATCATTTCCAAGACCCGTTTGTTTGAAGACCGGCTGTGCAAAAGCTGCCATACGACCATACAATATCGCTATGCTCACCGTATTCACACTTTCGGCAGTTGTGTCCGCTGCCACATGCCCCGGGTGGCCAAGATCGGAGAGGCCGGTGACGCACACAGCCACACCTTCAGATTTATGTTTCCCGAAGCCACACTAAAGTCCGGTGGTTTGGACAAACAACCCAATGCCTGCAACAGTTGCCATCACCACAAGGATACACCTGTTGAAACTTTGGTTGGGTTTCTGGAAGGGGCTAAAAAAAATGATATGCCCAAGCCGTTTACCGTCCATTTAAAGAAAGAAGAACCTTAAGGATAATTTGGGAAGAAATAAGAAAATAGAGGCAAATGAAGAAGGCGGCGGAAAAGATAGACAGACGAAAATTTTTGAAAATCATGGCCGGCACATCGGCCTACGCGGCCTTGGGGCCTGTGCGTCCGGCCGGTGCCCAGCCGTATAGATTCGGCAAGCTGGCGGATACGACGCGATGCATCGGATGCAAGCGGTGTATGTCTGCCTGCAAACGGTGGAACAAGCTGAAAGTCGAGCGAGACGAACTGGTCTCTGATCGAGAAACGCATCTTTCCGCTCAAAACTGGGTGGTCGTCAATTTCAGGGCCGACACCATGAACCGCACCAGACGAACATACCAGCACTGGGCCTGCCAGCACTGCATCCAACCGGCCTGCGCCGGCGCCTGCCCCGTCAAAGCTATTACAAAGCTGCCCCATGGATATGTAGTGGTAAACGAGAAAAAGTGCATCGGATGCCGGTACTGCTACCAGTCCTGCCCTTTTAAGGTGCCCCAGTTTGATTTTGAAAAACGGGTCACCCGAAAATGCACCCTCTGTTTTGACCGCATTCTCATAAACTATTCCAAACCCGCCTGCGTGGCTGCTTGCCCGGCGGGAGCACTTTCTTTTGGATATAAGCACGAAATGATCTTAGAGGCCAAAAAGCGGCTTTATAAAGTAAAGAGCGCAAAACATATTTTGGGACTCAAAGAGGCCGGCGGAACGGATATGCTGACCATCTTAACCGCCAAACCCGAAGACTTGGGTCTCGTTGTTGCCCCCCCCAAAGTCGTTAACCAGAACCTGGACAAGCTGAGGATTACCGCCGCCGGATTCATGAGCGCATCAGCCTTAGCCGGCATGATGTATTTGTATCGTACCCTGACAGGCAATAACAGCCGATAAAATCATGAAACGCCTGATCAAAGAAAATCTTGATTTACTCTTAAACGATATGGAGCGTTTCCCGGGATACTACGTCTGGATAGGCACCCTGATCGCTTTGATCGTTTTAGGTAATTATGCCCTGCTGATGTCTTTGATTTACAGCCTGGAAATTTTCGAATTCTCCATAAAGATCCCATGGGGGACCATGGTTTCCAATTACGTTTTCCTGGTCGGTTCCAGCACCGGGTTGTGCATAGTTTCGTCTCTGGGTCTTGTATTCGGCTTGAAGCGCTATGAACCGATCGCAAAACGCGGTTATTTCATGGCCCTTATAACGATTATCTTCGGGATGGCCTCGATTATGCTCCACTTAGGACACCCTGAGAGATCGCCGATCTATAGTGCATTGACCCCCAATCTGCGTTCGGCTATGTGGTGGATGGGAATCGTCTATCCGCCCTACATCGCTTCCCTTGCGGTGTGCTTTTGGCTTCTTGCCAGGCAAGGCCTGGCCAAAACAGCCCGCGAGTCCGTGGGGTTACAATCCAAGATCTATGGACTGATGGCCCTGGAGGGGTTGAAGGCCTATCTTTACCGCATACTGCCCCTGGAAAGGCTGGAGGCCAAAACCTACCGCTTGTTGCCTCTGGAAAAGATGGGTCTGGCACTTGATTCCGACGGCGCTGATTTGAGATGGGCGCGCATCATCGGTGCCCTGGCCCTCATATCCGGACTGCTGGCCTACACTGTTGAAAGCACTTTATTCGCCCACGCCGAGGCCCGCCCGTTCTGGTACGGTGCCCTTATCCCGGTCGATTTTTTCCTGGGCGCCGCCCTTTGCGGCCTGGCCTGGATCATGGCCGCGGGGATAATCACTTACAAGGTCAAAGGAGAGGTGATACCGGCAAGGTTAAGAGATCTATTCTATGAAATGGCCCAAATCCTGGCACTGCTCTTGAGCGTCGAGCTTCCTTTTATCGCTTACAAGATGGGGCACGGACTTTTTGAGCCGGCCAAAGGCAAAACCATTATGCTGCTTTTAAAAGGGCCTTTCAGTCCGGCCTTCTGGGTATTCGAGATCGCCATCGGGATCGTTTTGCCCATATTTATTCTGCTTTATGCAGCCAGACAAAAAAAGATGACCGGCGTGCTGGTTGCCTCGGTCATGGTTTTAATCGGTTATTTTGTAAAACGATATGTCTTTGTGGTCGCTTCTCAAGTTTACCCGGTTATTACAAAAGGCCTGCCCTCATATTTACCTGCCTTCATGGAGGTGTTACTTATCATAGGTATTTTTGGAGGTCTTTTACTGGCCTTTACGCTGGGTGAGGAATATCTGCCCTTGAAGGATGAGGACAAGCCGGTTACATTGTGACGAACATAAAAGCAAGATTTTATCTTTTTCATTTACACGGGAGGACAGATGAGAACGAAAGGATGGTTTTTTGGGGGGTTAGCGCTATTGGCGGCAATGGGGCTGATTGCCTGCAATAGCTCAGGCAATACTAAGGTCAAGGAAATCATAGCCGCCCCAAAGACTTACACCGGTTCCGAGGAGTGTAAAGTTTGTCACCTGGAACACTACGACTCCTGGAAGATGACCCTCCACAGCCGCACCCTTCAGGATGTGACCATAAATCGGGACGCCTTGATCACCGCCATTGATCCGGAGGTGATTCGAGCGGATCTAAAGAAGGTGGAAAACGATCTGAAAGTTCCGGTGGATCAGATCTATATCCCCAACGTCGGTGAGATAAAGTACACCATCGGCGTCCAGTTGGAGCAGCGCTATCTGGTCGAAAAAAACGGCAGGCTCTATATCGCGCCGATTCAGTATAACGCCTGGAACAACACCTGGACCAATTATCGCGAAGCGGACTGGGACAAGCGTCCCTGGATCGAAAAATGCGGTGGCTGTCACGCCATGGGTACTGACCTGGAAAAAGACACTTTTTCCGAGGCGGCCGTGGGATGCGAAGCCTGCCACGGCCCGGCCTCTCACCATGTTGCGCTTCCAAAGACGGCCATCTTTGACAAGCGATTGACCATTGTCAATCCGTCAAAGCTGCCCACGGGAATCAGGACCCAGATCTGCGGGGCCTGCCACAGCCGCGGTAAGTCGACCAAGGTCAAGGGTCTTGACTGGCCTGTGGACCACGTGGCCGGCCAGGCCCTGGGACCATTTTTTAAGCCGGCCGAACCGGTAATCGGCACCGTAAGTCCCGTTTACAGCGATGGGGGCACCGACGTCCATCATCAGCAATACCTGGACTGGCAGCAATCCATACACGCCCGGCAAGGTGTTTCTTGCACATCGTGTCATTACGTTCATCAACTGGGTGTGCCGCCAACCCAATTCCAGACCAGGCAATCCGGATCTCAGCAGTGCCTGTCGTGCCATACCATGGTTAAAAACCTTTACGCCCATTCCATCCACGCATTCACCAACTGCATCGGGTGCCACATGCCCAGAGTCGCCGTGAGTGTCGAATCCGGGGATGTGCTCAGCCACAGTTTCAGGTTCATGAGTCCCGAGGCAACCTTGAAGGCCGGAAGTATCGAAAAGCAACCCAATGCCTGCAGCAGTTGCCATCACCATAAAGATGCACCTGTAGAGGCATTGGCCGGCTTTCTGGAAGCAGCCATAAAGAAGGACATGCCCAAGCCTTTTAACGTGCATCTGCGACCCGGACAGTCGGGAAAATGAGGAAAGAAACATGATAAAAGCCTTTATTAAAAGATCTCGAACCGTTTATTTCGTGTTTGGGATAGGGCTTTTGATTGGACTGGCGGTGCTTGTGACGTATCTTCCCGATCAGGGCCGGACCCAGGAAGAGGTTGTCTC
>JAQYVG010000228.1 GCA_030145595.1 Desulfobacterales bacterium
GGTCAAAGGTACGGGGCCGGCAGCGGTTGACTGGGTGCGCAATGAAAACGACCGCCGGGTTATCGATGCCATGCTGGCAATGGACCCCGACAGTGTTATCAGCGAAGCTCTCGAGAACCAGAATGCCTGCTGCGGCGGTGCGGCCGCAGCGGCGATTGCTGCTGCCAAACAGTTAGGGGCCCAAAAGGCGCAAAGTATCGCCTATGCCACCAGCTATGATAAAAGCCCCGGCGACAGCTTTGTGGGGTATGTAGGGATCGTCTTCTAACTAGTGTCCATCCATAAATAAAGTTGAGCACTAAGCAGTTTCCAATTCAGGTTCTTCCCCAATTTAGTTGGAGAAATATATAATAATTAAGAGTTGTTAGAAAGGGGGGGGGCACCTCTTATACCCATTATGTACCGCTCAAAATCATTCTTGCTTTTTGACAGCAATAAGCTTTATTTAAGTATCATTTTGCTGTTTGTTAGCACGGCATAGACATTTATCCAAACGATACACAATTAAAACAAGGATATATATGCAAACTTTTTGCCTAGAAAATGGTGGTATCGGGCGTAGACGCTCTGGTTCGGATCGAAGGATGTTCGCTGACCTCGACTACACAGGCCTTGAAAAACGGATCGCCGGAGATCGAAGAAAGGGAATACGACAAAGAAATCTGCAACGATTTCTGGCTAAGGACCTTACTTTTGGAAAACTGCAGTCGGGATCCGATGAAGAAATTGGACAACTTTTGGATATAAGCATGTCAGGGATAGCACTTCGTTGTTTTACAGATGGAAAAGAAACACAAGATTATTCCGAACTAGATATATTTCTGTCCGGTGGTGATTTCGCTATTGGCGGAATCTCTGTTAAGACTGTTTCAGATACTGAGCTGGCTAACGGTTCACCATTTAGCACGGTTATCTTTAAGCGCTATGGCGTGAAGTTTGAGGATTTAACGCGCGAGCAAAAAGCCGGGTTGGATTATTTTCTTGTTAATCATACGGCAGGTAAGACTTAATCCGCATTAAGTTAAGACTCAATGCGGTGTTCTCCGTCAATGGAGTTGAAGTATTTAAAACCTTTAAAATGTGAGATCTACCTGTGAACATAACTACTACAAAAGCTTTGGTATCGACTCAAAATTTCATTCCTTTGCATGCAAGCGCTAAGAAAGCTGTGGTTTGCATTGACCTTTATCCCAAGCGATATCGAAATCAAGTTGTATTTGCAATGCTTGCAGCAGATGAGTTGGATGGTAAATATGGGAATAACGGGAGAAAATTGGTAAAACCGAAACCCGCCGAATTTATAGATATTTATATTTAAATAAAATTGTAATACGATTTTATTTTAGCAAGATTCTTGCCAGAATGATTCCAAGGATCAGCCAGACGGGAACAGAAATAATTAGGGCCAGAGCCAGCCCGCGGAAAATACCGAGTTGTTTAAAGAGGGTGTGCTTTTCCAGAGCCCGGTTGATAGTTAGTTCCAGAAACTCAAGATTGATAGGTTTGGGGATGAAATCGTAAGCCCCTTTTTTAATGGCGGTAACTGACGACTCAATGGTTCCGTAACCGGTAATTATCAGCACAACGGCCCGGCTGTCCACGGCCTTGATAGCCTCTAAAACCTCCAGGCCGTCCATGTCAGGCAACTTCAAGTCCAGGATCACAAGCTGAAAATCACCCTGTTCAAACTGTACCAGCCCCTCGCGGCCGCCATGGGCTGCCGAGGCCTGATAGCCCAGTTTAACCAAAAATTCCACCAGCATGTCCGCCAACTGTTGATCGTCATCAACCACCAAAACCCGTACATTTTGATCATTTTTCAGCACCATTACATGCCTCCTTTACCATGCCGCGATTTTCGACCGGGCGGATCTCCGCCACGAAGCAATGACCGGTTTGCATCAGTTATCTCCATTTTATATTATGGGGCAGATAGTTCAAGAAGAAAATTTGCCTTACGCCAAACATTCCATTGTCATCTCGCCCGGATAACGCCTATTCGAATATTGGCTCGATTAGGGTTCTATATATATCCTTTTTGTCCTAACAACAGCAGGACCTCCTGGGCGGCCTCATCGGGCGTCAGAGCGGTAGTGTCGATTCGCAATTCAGGAGATTTCGGTATCTCATAAGGATCATCCACACCGGTAAAACCTTTGATAAGCCCGGCCCGGGCTTTGGCGTACATCCCTTTGCGGTCTCTTTTTTCGCAAATCTCTATTGGGGTCGAGACGTGAAGTTCGAAAAACCCGCCGTAGTTTTCAATGGTTTTCCGAATTTCCGCTCGGGTTTCATTGTAGGGTGCAATGGGAGCACAGATGGCAATGCCGCGGTTTTTGGTGATTTCACCGGCCACAAATCCGATACGGCGGACGTTGACATCCCGGTGCTCCTTGGAGAAATTCAACAGGTTTGAAAGATGCCGCCGTACGATGTCACCGTCCAGCAGAGTGACCGGGCGGTCCCCTATCTCCAGAAAGCGCGCATATAGAACTTTGGCAATAGTCGATTTTCCGGCTCCTGAAAGGCCGGTCAAAAAAATAGTGAAGCCTTGTTGGCGCGGGGATGGATATGCTTTGCGAAGCTCCGCTATCACTTCAGGGAAAGTGGCCCACTCCGGTATCCGCCGTCCGGCCCTGATCCTGTCCCGGATATGGGAACTTGAAAAAGAAATCGTCTGGGTCCCTTCGGGAACCTGGTCCGCGGGACGGTACTCATCTTCAAACGGCAAATAAACCAGCTCTTCGAAAGGAACAACGGTCACGCCGATTTCTTGACTGTATTCTTCGGCAAGTTTGCGGGCCGCATGGCTTTCATAAAAAGGCTTGCCGCCGGCATCAGATCCCGGGCTGGCGTGGTCACGCCCTACAATGAGATGGGTGCATCCGTAATTTTTTGCAATTATCATATGCAATAGTGCATCCCGAGGGCCGGACAGACGCATGGAAAGCGGTAACAAATTCAATACAAAAGAATCCGGCGGGTAGTGGCGGGTTACCGCACGATAGCATCTTACGCGCGTATAGTGGTCAAAATCGCCGGGTTTTGTCATCCCCGTAATCGGAAGCAGCAGCAGATTCGTTTTGGCCTGCCGCATAGCCCTGATGGTCATTTCAAAATGCAGTCGCTGGATAGGATTGCGGGTCTGAAATCCCACGACCCTCTGCCATCCGAGTTTGTTATAGATGCTGCGGACCTCCTGTGGAGACATGCGCAGCTGCTTAAAGTCAGAGTGCAGTGGTAGACTCAATACTTCCAGTTTGCCGCCGACATAATGGTATCCTTCGTTATTAAACAGATAATTAACTCCCTGGTGAGCCCGATCGGTAGTCCCGTAGACCCGGGATGCCTCTTTCCGGTGATCCAACGGCCAGATGTCTTCAATATGCATGATTGCCAGCAAAAACCCTTCAGGATCTCTTAAAGTGACCGACTGGCCGACATCAAGGGCCCTGGCCTGGATATCGGGGAGGCTGAGACAAACCGGTAGAGGCCAGAGAATGCCACTTTGCAACCGCATGCGGTCCAGAACCGATTCATAATCAGAGCGGGTCATGAACCTGTCAAGCGGAGAAAAGGCCCCGGTTGCAAGCAGCTCAAAATCACACAACTGACGATCGTTTAAAGTAATATCCGGCAGGTTCAGGGCAATATCTTTCAGCAAAACGCTTCGCTCCTGATCCACCAGCAAATCCACCAGCGAAACGCCGTGGGGTTCAATCAATGACGCCTTATTCATGTTAAACTCCTCCAATAACCATTGAACTAAGAGTATCTCTAATTTGCAGCTATTATACCAGTATTATACCAGAATTAATACTATCAAAATACGATAACGGGGTAAACCCCGATTAAATAGGGTGGGGCATTTAATTGGGTGAACTTGACATTTGCCGCATCCGGGTAGTACAATTCGTTGAATTCATGATAATAGTGAAAGGCGAAAAGTTATCAGCAACAAAGGATTTTGGACTAAAAACCCTGAGCCCTGACAACTTTTATGGTGGACATCACCCATTTCAAAACCAATGAAACTAATATAACCAATAAAACTAATTGAACGCCTATTATTAGGAAAGAGGTGCGCAATGACAGTAAAAATTACCTGGTACGGTCACGCCTGTTTTTTGATAGAAACCGCAAAGGCCAAACTGCTGTTGGATCCTTTTATCAGCGGCAATCCCCTGTCTCCGGTTCAAGCCGATCAAGTTGCACCTGATTATATCCTGGTTTCACACGGCCACGGCGATCATCTGGGTGACAGCGTTGAAATTGCCAAACGAACCGGAGCAACCGTTGTCTCAAATTATGAAATTCAAAACTGGCTGGTGGGGCAGGGGATTGATAACGCTCATCCGATGCATATAGGCGGCGGTTTTGATTTCCCATGGGGGCGGGTAAAACTGACCATGGCCCAGCATGGATCAGCCCTGCCGGATGGTACTTACGGCGGAAATCCCTGCGGTTTTTTGCTCTATCTTGAAACAAAAAAGATCTATCACGCCTGTGATACCGGACTATTTTACGACATGAAGCTAATCGGCGAAGAGGGTATCGACCTGGCAATTTTACCCATCGGCGACAATTTTACCATGGGACCCGACGATGCACTGCGGGCGGTCAAACTGATCGAACCGGCGCAGGTGGTGCCCATTCATTACAATACGTTTGATATAATCAAGCAGGATGCGCCGGCCTGGGCCTTAAGAGTGGAGCAGGAAACTTCCGCCCAGGCGACGGTTATGAATCCGGGCGACCAGCTCACTCTTTAGCCCGGAACCCCCAAAAAAAATTATCACGAAAGCACGAAATTACTAAAACACGAAAAGTGTATTTAACCGCTTTTATTCAGACAGGATTAACAGGATCGACTGGATTTTTAATCTTTAGCCGTTTCCTGCCTCCGGCTCCGCTTCTCTCCGAGGCGTAGGCTCGCCTCTACGAGCCGGAGGGTAGAGCCTACGCCTCGGAGAGACGAAACGGCTAAAACATCATCGCCTTCGGCGAGAAAAGAACCCCCCAAAGAGGCCGATGGTATTGTTTGTAGTGTAGCGAAAGCCTCCGCGCCAGTGGACTTAGTTGTTCCCCTTTCGTACCCGCTTTCAGCGGGACAGGCCTATAAGGGGAAAAGAAAATCCTGAAAATCCTGTAGATCCTGGTGCGCCAGGCAAAGCCTGGTCAATCTTGTGAACTGAAAGGAGTTCACCTTGTAAATTGT
>JAQYVG010000229.1 GCA_030145595.1 Desulfobacterales bacterium
CTATATGCCTGTGGTTATTTTTTTCGCATGCCTTGATCTTGAACAAAAATCCTCATTTATGGATGGACACTAGTTAACTTTTTGTTTCTGCGACGACAGTTTCAGGATATGAGCTTTGAGGACAACGGCTAACTTTGCAGTTACTCGCCAATAATTTTTACCAGGGCTCTTTTACGTCTGCCCCCGTCAAACTCGCCGTAAAATATCCGCTCCCAGGTGCCGAAGTCAAGACGGCCGTCAGTGACGGCCACAACCACTTCACGCCCCATGATCTGTCTTTTCATGTGCGCATCGGCATTGTCTTCGCCCACATTGTGCCGGTACTGAGAAACCGGCGCGTGGGGTGCCAGTTTCTCCAACCAGATTTCATAGTCGTGATGCAGACCCGCTTCATCGTCATTTATAAACACAGAGGCCGTGATGTGCATGGCGTTGACCAGCACCAATCCTTCTTTGATGCCGCTTTCCTGCAGGCAGGTATCAACTTGAGGGGTAATGTTGATAAGTGCTCGCCGGGTCGGCACCTCAAACCACAATTCTTTGCGATAGCTTTTCATGGGTTGCTCCTCACATATGGATTGTTGACGAGTTCAGGTTGTTCATTAAGCGCTATTGATGTTTTTTTGATTCATGTTATGTATATCACATAAATCGTTTTTTTTTTCAATGTATGGAACATATTCTTATAAGAACCTAGAACCGATCAGTTTAAAAAGAAGAATCCATGGCCTTAAAGGACAACCGGCGCAGCAAATTGAACCGTAAAAGCAACACCCTAATAACGGCCGTGGTGGCGAATTCGGCCGGTGAGATCTTTGAACTTGAAGGGTATGCTGCCGTGGGCATGGCAGGATCGCTGCGCCGGCCGCTGACATTGGATCAAACCATCAACATGCCGTATGGCGGGGAACTGATGCTGCTGCCGGACAGAAGACCCGTATTGTTTAACATGGAAACAGGCCTGCTCGAAACGCTCAAAGTGAATCCGTATATACCCGGCGAGCAGATATACCCGGTGGCTGCTTTTAATTCGCCCGGCTACGTTACGATGTACGCCGGCGCTTATAGTGAAGATAAGGAGGCCGGGTATCTGCCCCTTTTTTCATATGGTGCGGTTGGGTGGCATAAAGACAAGTTCAGATCCGCCGTGATTAGGGTAGACCGCGAAAGGCGTCAGGACTTGCGGTTGATGAAAACCGGGGATATCAAAGCCGGAATTCATAAAATGCAAAAGGAAATGCCGGACAACCGGCTGCGAAAACACCTCGAAAAATGCGCCTTGAAATATGGATGTCCGGCGGCCAAGAATTTCTTTTTGGGGAGGTATGAGGCACCACTGCCGACGTCCGGACATTGTAATGCCCGGTGTCTGGGGTGTTTGTCTTTTCAAAAAAGCGGCAAGATTTCCATCAGTCAGGAGAGAATCGCTTTCCAGCCGACTTCAGCGGAAATCGCTGAAGTCGCCCTGCAGCACATCCGGAAGGTAAACAAGAGCGTTGTCAGCTTTGGACAGGGGTGTGAAGGCGATCCCCTGCTGGCGGCGGATGTGATCGCGCCGGCCATAGGAAAGATACGTTCGGTTACCTCCCGTGGAACGATCAACATGAACACCAACGGCAGCCGCCCCGATACCCTTAAAAGACTTTTTGATGCCGGTCTCGACAGCATCCGCATCAGTTTAAACAGCATCCGTCGAGAATGTTACGATATCTACTTTCAGCCAAAGGGCTATGATTTCAATGATGTGATCGAAAGTATTGACATTGCCATAAGCCGCAAGAAATTTGTAGCCATAAACTATTTGAACAGCCCGGGTTTTACCGATACTCCGCAAGAGTTAGACGCCCTGATCGCCTTTATCCGGCAGCATCGCATCGACATGATCCAGTGGCGCAACCTTAACTTTGACCCGCTCAGGTACTGGAGCATCATGGAGAGTGTCGCCCAACACGGAAAACCCGTGGGCATGCAAAAGGTCCTGCACCGTATTCAAAAACTGTTTCCGGATGTTAAATACGGTTACTTTAATCCGCCCAAAGAAAAGTTCAAATAAAATCGCGGCGCGATTTTATATAATGTCCCGCTTTTCGCGGGACT
The DNA here is from genome assembly GCA_030145595.1 of Desulfobacterales bacterium. GTDB lineage: Bacteria > Desulfobacterota > Desulfobacteria > Desulfobacterales > UBA11574 > Desulfatibia_A. The sequence continues at coordinate 2,098 of JAQYVG010000229.1, forward strand.
TATAAAAGGAATTTCTATAGAAATGGTGGGGCGGGGAATTTTTATTATAAAGTATTATCTGTCAGCGGAATGGATGATCTTTTTTTAAAGCGTGTGCTGTTTGAGTGTATTAGGGATTCGTTAGAAAGAACAGACCTATGCCGCAATTGTTTCATAGCAAACGACTGCTCATCGTAAAGCAAACCTGTTGTTTTTTGTGAGAAAAGCCTCTGTTCTTTTTTACGAGCCCTTATACACGAGTTCACACGCTTTAAAAAAAGATTTTCCATGTAGCGACCATAAGAGAAAAAAATATGAAATGGATCGAAGCCAAGGTTGTATTTGATTTTGATGACAGGCGGCTGGCAGTGGATCTGATTGCAAACCTTTTTCATGAATTCGGGCTGCAAGGCGTTGTCATTGAGGACCCCGAGATTGATCCTGAGGAAGACTGGGGGGAAGATGCCGTTGATTTGCCGGAACTAAATGCGGTGATCGGATATTTCCGGGAAGATGACAAAGCTGAAAAACAATGTCGGATTCTAGAGCAAAAGCTTAAAAGACTGGAAAAAGCCCTTGGCATTAAAAGCCGCATTTTTTATTCTCAAATGGATGAAGCCGACTGGTCTGAAGCGTGGAAGTCTTATTTTTGGCCCGAAAAAATCGGAGCCGCTATTGTCGTAAAGCCGACCTGGCGAGAATACTCTCGATCCGCAGGCGAAATCGTACTAGAGATCGATCCGGGCATGGCGTTTGGGACCGGCACCCATCCGACCACGACGTTGTGTATAGAGATGATTGCATCCTATTTGACTAAGGGCGATTCATTTCTTGATGTGGGTACCGGTTCGGGCATACTGATGATTGCGGCCGCCAAGTTAGGTGCCGCTAAGCTGGTGGGAATCGACAATGATGAGGAAGCTGTGAAAATAGCCCACCGGAATATGCTGCAAAACCGCATTGAAAGCGAAATATTCAAGATAACAACCGGCAACCTGGTCGATGGGGTGGATGAACAATTTGATCTGGCTGTCGCCAACATTTCATCCGACGCTGTTTTAGAACTGCTGGACAGCATCCGTGACGTTCTGACTCAAAAAGGCATATTCATATGCGCGGGTATTGTTGAAAAAAATAAAAAAGATGTTGTTCAAAAAATGAAAAGCCTTGGGTTTGAAATCATCGAGACCCGTGCCAAAGAAGATTGGATCGTTATTGCCGGGAGGGTTTCCTCATGTGTCCTGACTTATACTTGAATTGACAGAATCGAAAAACGATTCGCGATATCATTTGACAGTCAGTTGTTTTTTTTAACTAAAAATACAACCTCAAAATTTCCAAATAGCAAAAAGATATAACAGTTACCGATACGGCCATCTTTTGGTGATACTGTATTGAGGTATCTCAAAAAATTCGGGCCATTGACATTTTGTTTTTATTGCAGGTATCACAACATTTTCGAGCCTCTGATAAATACAGTTATGGCAGCATCAGCAATCGAGGCTCATTTTCGATAAGTTGGAGATATCTGAAATCTTAACGTGCCGGTTTGGTGGACTGCCTGGTTAGCTAAGAACGGCTTCATTGTTTACGTAAATAACGATCTGGTTCATCAAAAAAGGTAATGTCTGCATATCCGGAATATATTTTCCCCGAATGCAATACTCCTTCTGGAATGTAATATCTATCCCCTTTGGTATAGGTTTCTTTTTTACCACCAAGCGTCAGGTCAATCTTGCCTTCCAAAACTATACCGATCTGGGCAGCATGAGAATGTTCCGGCAAATCAACATCCTTTGCAAATTCCATAAAAATTATCTGATGAGTATCGGATTGAGAAAGATATGCTTTTATTCCTTCTAACGGTATATCAGCTTCAGGAAGATTTTTGATAGGATCTGGAAATACCTCTGACATTGAAACTCCTTTCAGTCATTGAGCATAACTATAAATGAGTGGAAATAATTCTCGCATATTAGATATTAGGTTGTTTAAGCACCGTTGCTTCTTCAGGGCAAACATTCACACACAGACCGCAGCCGTAACACGATTCGGGATTATAATGCATCCTTTCTTCTCCCTGGACGCGAGCGCCGAAAAGACATTTATCAATACACTCTCCGCAATCCGTACACACCTTTATGTCAGTTACGGCAATATATTTACTGCGGGCGATGAGATCAGCTCGATCATACAATCTTAGGATCTGAAGATCGTGGCAACAGCAATAACAGCAGCTGCAAAATGCATATATTTTGTTGCCGGGCATGTAAAAACTCAAATGCACGAGGCCTTTCTCATTTGCATATCGTAAAATATCTTTTGCTTCTTCAAGAGAGGCCCGGCGCCCCCGGCCTTTTTCCATGTTTTTTACGGCAACATCGTCTAAAAGAAAACAGACTTCCAACGGATTATCACAACGCTTGTAGTGAGTTCTGCATTCACAATCGGTCAGCGCAATGGTGTTAGCAGCGCGAAGTATTTCAAGAGCCCGCTCACTCGGCATGACCCACTGCTTTGCTTCAAGCGACTCACGGACTGGAATAACCTTGGATGCATAGGGTATCTTACCCGCTTTCAACCAGTTATCATATTTCTCAAGCCTTTTCTCTAAAAACGGATCTTTGTTGTTCGGTTTCATGTTTTAAAGCCTTTCTTTAAAGACAAATATGTCTTTGATGGTGTTCACTAACTTTTCCTGTTACCGACACCCCGAACCATCTCGCTGGATTTTCTATCTTCTCTCATATTTTGTAATTTCAAACTCTTATAATAGCTGTCGATATTGTAAATTGCAGCCATTGGATTATGACCAAGGCGCTCATAGCCAATCTCACGGTTTGCATACCCATCGGCCTCCTGAATAGCTGCTTGTTTTGCAAATTCGGTGACATCCGGAGAGTCATATTCTTTTAGGCATCTTTCAATCAGATCTGGCTTGTTTTTCGTTGGGCAATACGAGGGGTTTTTACCATCTTCTATTTTGCAGAATCGATCAGCAGTTTTAAAAGGACATCGGGCGCAATTTGGTGTGTCGTTTTCCATTTTTCGTAACTCCTATCTACAGTATTCATTTTTATGTTTTCCTAACGAACATAAAGCTAAATTAAACTACGCCTTTTATCAACC
>JAQYVG010000022.1 GCA_030145595.1 Desulfobacterales bacterium
CTATATGCCTGTGGTTATTTTTTTCGCATGCCTTGATCTTGAACAAAAATCCTCATTTATGGATGGACACTAGTTAAGGTTTCTCTTGAACAAAACGCGGCTGTTTGTTATTTATATAAGTTCCGGTTGGCATAGCCCTAATATTTAATAAAAAATCATGTCTTTTTTTATAAAACGAAAAAAAACACTTCAAATCAAAGTCGGTAATGTTAAAATCGGCGGTATGGCTCCGATTGCCGTCCAGTCCATGACCAACACACGTACTCAGGATGTTGCCGCTACGGTATCACAAACAAAGCGCCTTGAAAAAGCAGGATGTGAAATTGTCAGAGTGGCTGTCCCTGATCAGGAAGCTGCGACGGCAATTTCGTCGATAAAGGATCAGATTTCAATCCCTTTGATCGCTGATATACATTTTGACTACCGCCTGGCCATCTCCGCCGCCAAGGCGGGTGCTGACGGTCTTAGAATCAACCCCGGGAATATAGGAAGCAAACAAAAAGTAAAAGCTGTTGTTGATATCGCCACAGAGTTTAATATACCGATTCGCATTGGTGTTAATTCAGGCTCCCTTGAAAAGGATATCCTGAAAAAATACAGCGGCACATGTGCGGAAGCAATGGTTGAAAGTGCCTTACGACATATCGAACTCTTAAAGTCATTCGATTTTCACAACATTAAGGTTTCAATAAAGGCATCTGATGTTCATCGCACCATAGATGCTTGCCGGCTGTTTTCATCAAAAACCGATCTTCCGGTACATGTGGGGGTAACCGAAGCCGGAGCCCTTTACCCCGGAATCGTTAAATCCACCCTCGGTATCGGGATGCTCCTTGCAGAGGGCATCGGTGACACCATTCGCGTCTCTTTGACCCGCGATCCGGTTGAAGAGGTGCGGGTCGGCTACGAAATTCTCAAGGCGCTTGGTATTCGGCAACGTGGACCTGAAATTATTTCCTGCCCCACCTGCGGCCGTTGTAATATCGATCTGTTTGATATCGTTGAGCAGGTTGAAAAGAATCTATTACTGAATCCGTTGCCGCTCAAACTTGCCATTATGGGCTGCGTGGTAAACGGCCCGGGAGAGGCCAAAGAAGCCGATATCGGTATAGCCGGCGGTGATGGTACCGGGATACTTTTCAAGAAAGGAAAAGTGATCAAAAAGTTTCCACAGGATAAACTCGTAGAAGTTTTACTAAAAGAGGTCGAGAACTACGAAAAAGACACAACCAAATAAAAAGGGAGGAATATGGCAAAACCGACAAAAACTGCGATTACTCCGACAAGGGCCCAAGATTATCCGGAATGGTATCAGCAGGTGGTGAAAGCCTCGGATATGGCGGAAAGGTCACCGGTTAGAGGCTGTATGGTGATAAAGCCATGGGGCTATGCTCTATGGGAAAACATTGTACGCGCGCTCGACGGCATGTTCAAAGCAACCGGGGTCAAAAATGCATATTTCCCTCTTTTTATTCCGCTCTCTTTTCTTGAGAAAGAGGCCGAGCATGTCGAAGGTTTTGCCAAAGAATGTGCGGTTGTTACTCACCACAGGCTCGAAAAAGGGGCCGACGGCGGCCTTGTGCCGGCCGGGGAGCTCACCGAGCCCTTGATTGTGCGCCCTACCTCAGAGACGATTATCGGAGACTCTTTTTCCAAGTGGGTCAGCAGCTATCGTGATCTCCCGATACTGATCAACCAATGGGCCAATGTGGTCAGATGGGAGATGCGAACCCGTCTCTTTTTAAGGACCACTGAATTTTTGTGGCAAGAAGGGCATACCGCCCATGCTTCGGCCCAAGAAGCCATAGAACGTACGCAAATGATGCTTGACGTATATGCCCGCCTGGCAGAAGAGTATATGGCCATGCCGGTTATCAAGGGTAGAAAAACAGCAGCAGAAAGATTTCCCGGAGCGGTTGACACCTTGTGCATTGAAGCCATGATGCAGGACAGGAAAGGGCTTCAAGCCGGCACCTCGCACTTTTTGGGGCAAAATTTTGCCAGGGCCTCAGATATTAGATTTCAATCCGCCCGCGAAACAGAGGAATTTGCATGGACAACCTCATGGGGCTCATCCACCCGCCTTATCGGCGGCATTATCATGACACACGGTGATGATGACGGTATCATACTACCGCCGAAAGTGGCATCCTCGCATGTGGTTCTAATGCCCATTATCAGAAAGGCAAAGGATAAAATGGATGTAATGACGTTTACCGAAAGCCTGGCCAATGAACTGAAAGAAAAAAAATATCATAACCGCCAACTTGAAGTGGAGATTGACGACCGGGATATAGGCGGTGCCAGAGGATGGGAGTGGATCAAAAAAGGGATACCGCTGCGTGTTGAAATCGGCCCCAGAGACATTGCCGAGAATTCCGTATTTGTCGCCCGAAGAGATAAAGGACATCAAGAAAAAGAGTCATTAAAAAGAGATTATTTTGTTGGAACAATAACCAATATTTTGGACGAAATTCAGCAGAATCTTTTTGAGCGTGCCGTCTCCTTCAGGAAAACACATACCGTAATCATTGAAGGCCGGGATGATTTTTATGATTTCTTTACGCCGCAAGATATGGAGAAACATGAAATTCATGGTGGTTTTGCGTTATCCGGTTGGTGCGGGGCGGATGAGTGTGAATCAAAAATAAAAGAAGACTTAAGTGTTACTATCCGGTGCATCCCTTTTGATGATGAGGGCCCCAAAGGAGAATGCATCTGCTGCCGCAAGCCTGGCGACACCCGGGCAGTATTTGCCAAGGCATACTGATTTATGATTCGTATCAACGACATACTTGACAAGGTTACCAATTATAACCCGGAAGCGGATCTGGATATTATTGAACGTGCTTATATTTATACGGCCAGAGTACATGAAGGCCAGGTTCGATTATCCGGCGAGCCATATCTGTCTCACCCCCTTGAAGTAGCCGGCATCCTCGCCGATATGAAACTTGATGCCGTCAGTGTTGCCGCCGGGCTACTCCACGACGTGATCGAAGACACCCATGCAACAGCTCAAGAAATAATGGAAATATTCGGAGAGGAGATTACCCATATCGTCAACGGAGTAACCAAACTGAGTGCCCTCTCCTTTGGCAGTTCCCAGGCCCGCCAGGCTGAAAATATCAGAAAGATGATCCTTGCCATGGCGGATGATATACGCGTCATCCTGATTAAGCTGGCTGACCGGCTCCACAATATGATGACGTTAAAGTTTCATTCAGAACACAAAAGATTGGAAATCGCCCAGGAAACCCTTGACATCTATGCGCCTATTGCTGCACGTCTCGGTATTTACTGGATAAAAAAGGAACTTGAAGATACTTCTTTTATGTATCTCCAATCCGAGGAATATGCAAAAATCAAAGAATTCGTCAATACCAACCGAGAAGAGCGCGAAAAATATATTGAAACCGTTAAAAGTTTCATCGAAAAAAAAATGGATGAAGCCAATCTGAAATGCGAAGTTATGGGCAGATTCAAGTATTATTACAGTATTTATCAGAAGATGCTCAAACAGGGCCTGGCATTTGAAGAAGTATATGATATTATTGCCTTCAGGATAATTCTCGATACAATCCCCAAGAGCTATGAGGCGTTAGGGCTCGTCCATTCTCTTTGGAAGCCGGTCCCAAAAAAATTCAAGGATTATATTGGAGTCCCCAAGCCCAACATGTATCAATCCCTCCACACAACGGTCATCGGTCCTTATGGTGAACGCATTGAAATTCAGATTCGGACCCGCGAAATGGATAATGTCGCCAAATCCGGCATTGCTGCTCACTGGAGTTATAAAGAAGGTAAAGGCTCTGATGAGCATATTAGAAAGACATTCGCCTGGATTCAAAACTTAGTCGAAAACCAGGAAAATATCGGGGATCCCGATGAGTTTTTAGAAAATGTTCGCATCGATCTTTTTCCGGATGAAGTTTACGTTTTTACGCCTCGCGGTGAAATAAAATCGGTTCCCCGGGGGGCTACGCCGGTTGATTTTGCCTATTTAATCCATACGGAAGTAGGCAATCAGTGTGCCGGCGCCAAGGTAAGCGGGCGGATTGTCCCTTTGCAATATGAATTAAAAACCGGCGATACCGTTGAAATAATAACAAATAAAAAGGGGCATCCCAGCAAAGACTGGCTAAATTTTGTCAAAACGGTGAAAGCGCGTTCCAGGGTCAGACAATGGATAAAAACCGAGGAAAAAGAACGCAGCCTCACCTTAGGCCGGGAAATGTGTGAAAAGGCCTTCCGCAAAGAACGACTGAATTTTAATACCCTTTTGAAATCAGAAGATATGGGGAAGGTTGTCGAATATTTCGGTTTTAAAACCATTGATGATCTGATAGCAAGCGTCGGTTACGGCAAAATTACCCCCCTACAGATTATACGCAAAATTACTCCCAAACCCGGGCCGGATGAAAAACATGAATCGATTTTAGAAAAAATTATCGGCAGGGTGCGCAAGAAAAAACCAAAAACGGGCATAGTCGTAAAGGGGGTTGACGACATCCTGGTAAAGTTCGGCAAGTGCTGCCAGCCGGTTCCCGGAGATCCGATAACCGGCTATATCACCAGAGGTTATGGTGTTACCGTTCACCGCACCCGTTGTGTAAATGCTTTGAAAATGAGTCCCGAGAGACAGATCGATGTGCAGTGGAACCTGGATCTTGTCGATACATATCCGGTAAAAATACGCGTTCGTTCCTACGACAGGGTGGGAATGCTGGCGGATATTGCAGCCACTATCAGCAAAAACGGCGCCAATATTGTAAGTGCAAGTACAGAAACCCGGGAAAGCAAAATTGTCGACAGTTTTTTTACGATAGCGGTTGAAAATACCGATCATTTAAAAAAAGTTGTATCGGCAATCAGGAAGGTAAGGAACATTCAGGAAGTGAAGCGGATTGACCGTTAGCCTGCCTCAGATACTTAACCTTGTTGCATAAAATTATGTATTCGACCTAGGCCGTTACAACGAAAACCATTGCCAGTATTGGCTGATTCTGGATAGTTAGTTATATAGATTAATGCAACGTTAGGATTACGGTGCTTTGACGACGTGACCGGATTTTATACAACTGGTGCACACCCTCATCCTCTTGACCCTTCCGTTTTGAACCGCCCGCACTCGCTGAAGGTTTGGGTTAAAACGGCGTTTGGTTACATTGTGGGCATGACTTACGTTATGACCGGACATCGGTTTTTTGCCGCATACATCACACATCCTGGACATGATTTGTTTCTCCATTAAATCTTAATTATTTCGTAACCTAAAGACGGAATCTGGTTGTTTACAATAATTTGTTTGGGGTGTAAAGAATTATTTTACCACTGCTTCTTTGATCTTCTCCTCACACTTATTAATATATTGAAGCGCCTTTTGGTGGACACCTACATCCGGGTAGTTTGTAATTACTTTTATGAAACGCTGCAGGGCGGCTTTGTAGTGCCTGCTTTTGTAATAAAAAAGGCCTACATAGAGATCATGCTCGGCCAGGCTTTTTTGACATTTTTTGATATTTTGTTCAGCCTTGATCGAATATGGATCTTTGGGGAACTGTTTTCTTAGACGCTCAAAAGTCTCTAAAGCCTTGTGGGCTGTGCTTTGGTCTCGGTCGACGGTATCTATACGATCATAATAACAGAGTCCGGTCTGGTAGATCACATAAGGTATCGCTTCGTTACGGGGATGCAGACTTTCAAAATCTTCATAAGCAGCGATGGCATCTTCGTACTCTTCCAAATGATAATAAGCATCGCCGATTTTTAGTTCCGCAAGGATAGCGTATTTGCTGAATGGGTACCAGTCTTTCAGCTTTTCAAAAGATTCTATGGCGTCTTTATAATCTTTGTCATTGTACTGATCCATACCGTCATGTATGAGTTCCTGTGCGGTTTTTTCTTCCTCGGTTTGGAACCATGCACAGCCCGAAAATGCAAACATTGCAATCAGAGCCAAGAGTACAAAACGTTTCATTCTTTTACATTCTGGAGGTAGTGTTCTGCTGAAAATGCAGCGATGGCGGCATCGCCAACAGCAGTTGCAATCTGACGCAAGGGAGTGCTCCGCACATCACCGGCGGCATATACCCCTGCCACCGAAGTCTGCATATTCCCGTCGACTATAATAAAACCGTATTGATCCAGTGCGACAACCTCAGGCAAAAATTCGGCATTGGGAAGGATGCCTACCCAAATAAAACATCCTTCTACGGCAATTTCTTTGGTATCACCGGTCTTTAAGTTTTGAACCGAAATTTTTTCAACGTCGGTTAAACCCTTAATGCCGGTTAATACAGAGTCCCATAAAAACTCGATTTTTTCGTTGGCCAGTGCCCGTTCCTGAAGAATCGCTTCGGCCCTAAGCTGATCCCTGCGGTGAATCAGGTAGACCTTTTTGGCAAATTTTGTCAAAAAAAGACTTTCCTGTACAGCCGTATCTCCTCCTCCGACTGCAGCAACAACACTATCCTTGAAAAAAGGTCCGTCACAGGTTGCACAGGCAGATACACCCTTACCGTAAAAAGTATCTTCACCCGGCACACCCAGTTTTTTAGGAGATGCCCCGGAAGCGATTATGATCGCATGGGTTGTGATCTCCCTGTCGCTGAGAGTGATCTTTTTGATCGGTTCAGATAAATCCATGGAAACGACCGCGTTCGTTTCTATCTTCAGATCAAACTTTTGGACCTGTGCGGTCATCTTCTGTACCAGGTCAGGGCCTCCAATTCCTTCAGGAAAGCCGGGATAATTTTCGATCCAGTCGGTTGTAACAACCTGCCCGCCGGGCACGACTTTTTCAAGCAGAATCACATTTAAACGGGCACGGGCTGCATAAAGGCCAGCGGTGAGCCCGGCAGGGCCACCGCCGATAATTACAAGATCGTAGTCAACATTTTTCATTGCCAAAAGGCCTCTATGCTTTGTTTAACATTTCCTCGAGCTTTGATTTGGCAACTATGCCGATAACCTTATCGACAATCTCTCCGCCATCAAATAAGATGAGGGTGGGAATGGATTTAATCCCGAATTTTCCAGGTGTAACCGGATTATCATCAACATTGCATTTGGCGAATTTAATTTTATCGCCAAAGGTACCGGCAAGCTCTTCAACAACGGGGGCGATGGCCCGGCAGGGGCCACACCACGGAGCCCAGAAATCGACCAAGACCGGTTTCTCAGACTGCAACACTTCGGCCTCAAAATTGCTGTCTTCAATTTCCAAAACACCTTCTGCCATAATATTTATCCTTTCTCAAAATAAAATCGTTTTAACGATTTTATGAAACGCGGCTACGCCGCTTAAAAATTGAATTCATCCCTCTCTGCACTGCTACGGCGGAATCTACGTTGCGTTCCGAAAAACAGTGAGGATTCAAATTTGAAATAAAGTTGCAATATAGTAACATGGATCAGCATTGTCAACATTGGAACTGTTTGTAAAATGGTAAAGTTTGACGGCGTCGTAAAAAGTCCCATATATAGTTGAATTCGTGACTTTTTACGAGATCATCAAAGGTTGTCTCTCTCACCGGATATAAAGTCATAAATTTCGCCCGGATCGATATCATAATCCCACATTATTTTTTTAAGGATCATATGTGCTTCATTTTTATCAATTTTATTCATTTTTAGTCTTATCTGTAGAATTTATAATTCCCAAAACATTATGTATTTGATATCAATCTAAAGTACAAGAAAAACTTATGGGCTTCGACCCAATTGGAACAACGGATTTAACGAGAATTGGCGGGTTCGTAAAAATAAGCAATTAATCTTTAAATGCAATTTGATTTTCTCGCTTTGGTGGGATAATATTTTCAAGATCATCTCCAAAAGAATTGGAGTGTTCCTAAGGATACAAGGGTCCAAGGATTCAAGGATTCGAGTGAAATACTTTAAAATATCTTTGCCGTAAATGTTTTGCCGAAGTTGAAAGTATGCTCACAACGGTGATAAAATCGTTTGAAAGCATACACTTGAACCCTTGACCCCTAGAATCCTTGAACCCTCTTTCCAACTAAATTAGAGAAGAACTAACTTTAATACTCTTGACATACTGGGGAGCCATGCTATGGGCGGTAAAATTCGTATCGGGGCGCTGATATCAGGAGGCGGCAGTAACCTTCAGGCCATCATGGACGCCTGCGAGAATGGAATGATCAGCGGTGAAATAGTCTTTGCGGGTTCGGATAATCCGGCTGCAAGCGGTCTTGAAAAAATCCGCAGCAGAAGAATACCAACCTTTGTAGTGGATTACGGATCGATCATAAAACAGTTCAAAAAGGGACCGGACAAGGCCGTGCTGCCTGAGGATTTCGATCTTGACGACGTCCTGGCCAAGCAATCTCTTTTCGCGACGGATTCCGATCCCGAAAAAGTCAGAAACTTCTTAATGACCCGGGCGGTGGCTGAAGCTAAATTACTTGAAGCGATGGAGCCTTACACTTTTGACCTTCTGGTACTGGCCGGCTTTATGAGAAATTTAACGCCTTATTTTATCGACCGGATAAATACGGTCCCCGGCAGTCTCCGCATCATGAACATCCATCCGGCCCTGCTGCCCGCATTCCCCGGAATCGACGGGTACGGAGACACCTTCCGGTACGGCTGCAAGGTCGGAGGGTGTACGGTACACTTTGTCGATTACGGTGAAGATTCCGGCCCGATTATCGGTCAAGCAGCTTATGAAATAACTGCAGATGATACCATCGAAACCATTCGTGCAAAGGGCCTCAAGCTGGAGTGGTCCCTATATTCGAATTGTGTACGGCTGTTTGCCGAGGGGCTTCTGCAAACGGTTCGGATGACCCATCCATTAAAAAACGGCAGAACCTACGAACGGACCGTGGTGAAAATAACCCTGCCGCCGAAGAAATAAAGATCCGGGTCCAGAGGGCCCGGCTTTGATTTCACCCCATCGGGGCGCACCTATCTCAAATCTAGTAAGTGGAAATTCCAAATAACAAGCATCAAATTACAAATAAATCACAATAACCGAAATTCCAAATAACAAACTTTGGAATTTCCTTGAGATTTGCCTGCCCGCCGTCTTTTTGGCGGGGTGCTTGGAATTTGTGATTTTAGACACAAAACTCCGCCTCCCGACCTCCGACCTCCGACCTCCGACCTCCCTGGCGCGGCGAAGCGTAGCGAAGACGGCTGACCTCCGACCTCTTACTTGGTCATCAGATGCCCGACCGCCTGCTCCAACCCATCCAGGGTAAGTTCAAACATGGGAAAAATCTCTCGGATAGAGACGATAGTGCGGGTGTGCTCCCACATTTGCGAAGATATGGGATTTAGCCAGACACAATGGGGAAAGGTTTGCGCTAAAAATTTGAGCTGTTCGATGCTGGCCTTACCGCTGCGTTCATCCACATAAATCGACCCGTCCGCTGCCATCAATTCATAGGGGGCCATGCTGGCATCCCCCAGCATGATCAGACGGGTTTCAGGATCAGAGGTTGCAAAATCCTGAACTTTTTTGGGTTTCCGGGCTCTGGTGGAATCCTCCCAGAGGACGTCGTAAACGGTGTTGTGGAAATAATAGGTTTTCAGGTCCTTGAATTGATCGCGGGCATAATCAAAAAGGGTTTGTACAACCGGTATGTGAGGGTCCATGGACCAGCCGCCGTTATCGATGGCCAGAATCATCTTGAGGCGGTCTTTTAAACTTCTGGTAAAAATGATATCGATTTCCCCCGCGTTTTTCATGGTCTGGTAAACGGTTTCGTCGATGTCTACCCGGTCCAGGGGACCGACGGGGATCAAATTGCGCAGCCGCTTCAAGGCTTCTCCGATCATATTCTGGGTAAGGGGACCCCGCCGGGAATAATCCTTATACCTTCTTTCCAGGGCGACTTTAACGGCCGACTTATTACGGGACACGCCCCCCACGCGCATTCCCTCCGGATGATGTCCGGAATGCCCCACCGGAGAAGTCCCGCCGGTACCGATCCATGTCCTGCCCCCATAATGACGCTTTTGCTGATCCTTAAGACGTGCTTTAAAGTATTCGATCAACTCTGCGGGCGTCAGTTGACTCAGCTCCGATTCGTCCATGTCAAGGGCGTCGGCAAGGACCTTGGGGTCTTTGAGCCATTCGTCCAGCATGGCCCTGGCAATTTCATCGAGTTCAATTTCGTCATATTCGAGCAGTTCAGCTCCTTCAAAACGATGAGCAAAGACCCGGTCATAGCTATCAAAATAGCGCTCGCTTTTGACAAGAATCGCCCGTGCGGAGGTATAGAACTCATCCACGGAATTGATCAGCCCCATGTTCAGTGCTTTTTGCAAGGTCAGAAACGAAGTCGGACTGACCGGTATCCCGGCATTTTTCAAACTGTAGAAAAAATCAACAAACATCCTTCAAACACCTTGATCTAATTCTGCTTATTTATACTCACCGCAGAGCCGCAGAGAACGCAGAGTAAATTTTCCTTTTCACTTTCTGCTGAGAGGGCAGAAAGTGAAAAATAATTTTTCTTCGAACAAATCAGGCCGCGATCATTCCCAGTTTGTTTTACTGGCCGGCAAATAAGAAATATCTTTAAAGCGTGATGCAGTTTTAATTTTGCCAGCATCCCTGTCCCGCTACAAGCAGGCTCAGCGGCAAAATTAAATAAATATTCTTTGCGCCCTTTGCGTCTTTGCGGTAAAAAATTAGAAAAGCCTGCGGCTGCCGGTCGCTTCTACGACCCTCTCATAATCCTGGCTCTTTTTGAACAAAACTCCCAAAAAGGGGATGTCGCCTTTGCCCGGCCTTTGGGGCTTAAAGTCAGGATCGGTTTCCAAGGCCCGAATCCAGTTGAGCAGTTCCCGGGTTGCCGGTTTCTTTTCAATGGCTTCGATTTCCCTCAATCTATAAAATGCTGCAATGGCATTCTCCATCAGGTTCGAGTCTATGTCCGGAAAATGAACCGTAACTATCTTTTGCATCATTTTCGGATCCGGAAAGGCGATGTGGTGGAAATTGCACCGGCCCAGAAAGGGATCCGACAGGTCTTTTTTGGCATTGGAAGTAATCACGATTACCGGACGATGATAGACCTTCACAGTCTTGTCAATCTCAATGATGTCAAATTCCATCTGGTCCAGGACGTCCAGCATATCATCCTGGAAATCGGTATCCGCCTTGTCGATCTCATCGATCAAAAGAACGGTCCTGGTTTCCGAAGTAAAGGCCTGACCGATCTTCCCCATCTTGATATACTCTTCGATATTACTGACATCCCTGCTGGAATCACCAAACCGGCTGTCATTAAGACGTGTCAGGGTGTCATACTGATAAAGCGCGTCCACCAGCTTCATGCTTGACTTTACATTCAGCACAATCAGGGGCATTCGCAGGCTCTCGGCAATGGCATGGGCCAGCATGGTTTTGCCGGTACCCGGTTCACCTTTTAAAAGCAGCGGCATTTCGAGGGCCATGGAAACGTTGACGATGCTGGCCAGCTCATCATCGAGAATGTACCGGGAAGCTCCTGAAAATTTTTGATCTGTAGAGTTGTCAACCATTTAAATACCTCATAATAATTTATAGATAATCACGAAAACACGAAATCTCGAAAGCACGAAATAATATTATAATTTTCGTGTTTTCGTGTCTTCGTGCTTTCGTGATAAGTTTTTTTAGCCCCAATTTATACCACTCAGGTATCCTTTAGTCCTGATTTCGTATGGTTTCTGACACTTTCTTTGTCAACATAAGCACCTTTGCTGCCAGATCAAGGCTCAGAGAACCCGCCCCGCAACTCGGAGTGATCAGAGACTGGGCCAGTATTTTGGACGGTTCAATGCCAAGAGCCGCGACCGCCCGCACCTGGTCCTGCCAAGCCGCTGCCAAAGAATCGACGCTCTCTTTTTCTATGTCATCGGGATTCGAGGTCGGTACGATTCCCCAGGCCAGAATGCCGCCGGATTCCATAAACGTCTTAATATGATCCGGATAAAGGATGAACTTGTCAAAATAAGAATAGGCATCAAAACTGACAATATCAGTGCGTGAATCCAATATCACGGACCAGTCGGAATTGGCGCAAACATGGATACCTGCAAGGCCTCCTTCGTCATGAACGGCACCAATCACTTCGTCCAGGCAGGCCGCGACCTCTTCACGTGACATTCCGATAAAAGCAGATGACCCAAAACCGGCCAGAGCAGGCTCATCTAAAAACACGATTACCGGGAGTTTGAATTTTGAAAGCATCCTGACCTGCCATCCGGCTTTCAGAGCCAGAAGCTTCACGGCCGCATCTCGCACCTGCTCGTTATAAAAAATGGCCTTACCGTTCTGATCGGTCACTCCCAACCCGAAGGTTATGGGGCCGGTTATTTGACCTTTGAGTGCTACCGGGGTGTCGTCAAAAGCTTCGATCCTGTCCAAAAGCGTAAAAAAACCCCTGGCAGTAGCGGCGGTCAGAGTAAAGCGGGAATCTTCAAGCTCCTTCTCCCCTTCTATCACCGCCATATACTCCTCGTAGAAAGATAGCAGTTGATTATCGAAATCATCAACTGCCGTATCGATAAAGGACTTGTCGTTTACGGTTACAAGCCCGGGAAATCCCGGCAGAAACTGAGCTGTCATCCCCTCCTGTTTATAAACCGGAAGCTGAATCCACAACGGAATTTGGGGCGTGTGCTCCAACACAAGGTTGACGGCTTCATCATGGTCATCCATGGGAAGGCTGCCGATCAGTACCGGAAGACCGTTTGGCTGAAATTTTTTCATCACACAAGATCCTTTCATTAGTAAAACGCTATGATTTCTACATGTCACAAATTCAACTAAGATTATCATGCATTATAATGCATTACAAGCCTTTACCCGCATCTCTCATGAACAATTTCTTTCATCATTGAAACACTTTAAAAATCTACTTTAACGTTTTTAGAAGGTGCGGTCTAATAGATTGACACTCAAATTACCTGATGTTATATAACAAATTTACCGGGGATTCTATCTTTTCAAGCAAAAAAGGCCTATCGTGACTAACGTTATCCATTTTAACAATAAACTGCAGCACTCCAGAGACAAAAAAGCTGCATTAAATCATAAACGCAAGCTTTTGGCTGTTCAGAAGGTTTTTCAGTGCGCCCACTGTGCCTTCAAGTGTGAGAAGTGCGGCACACAGATTAATCCGGATGAACGTGATAATATATCTGAAAAGGACAATATCAGAGTCCCCTACCGTTTCTGTGAGGGCTGCAGCGAAGAATATATCGATTACATCGAACGCCTGCATGGAAGGGGCGATCCAGACTGTTATTGGCATAACGAGGCCTGGCTTGAAGCCTGGCGGAGATGGATCGATTATCAGGGTGTCATTGACCGCTATTTAAAATCAAAAGAGTTTGTACAGCTTTTGAAAGAACTCAAAGAGACCAGATCCGATTAATAGGAGGAAAATATGTTTGGAATTGGAATGCCGGAACTTATTATCATTCTTGTAATTATTCTGATAATTTTTGGAGCCGGCAGACTCCCGGAAATAGGAGCGGGTATGGGCAAAGCCATCAAGAATTTCAAGGGCGCCACATCCGTACCTGACAAAAAAGAGACTCAAAAACTTGACGAAAAGTTTGAAGAAAAACTTGGAGACTAAAATCGCTTTGCGATTTTATAAAACTCCCGCAGTCCCGCTGAAAGCGGGACGGGATCCAAATAGCAAACTTAACATTTTTCGACAACTGCTTCTATAAACCGAAACCTTAGCCTGGAAAGTGTCTTTCTTCATTTGATTTCCGCGTTGCTTGCAGCGTGGAAATCAAATTTAGAAAGGAATATCATCATCCTCTCTATCCGAAAGTGGCGGCCCCGAGTATTCCGGAGTATGTGGAGGTTCAGGCATCTTGGATGCATCCCCAGAACCTCTGGGCCCCAGCATCTTCATTTCGTTGGCAATAATATCAGTGCTGTATCTTGTGATACCGTCCTTTTCCCACGAACTGGTCTGCAATCGGCCTTCAATGTATACTTGACTTCCTTTTGAAAGATACTCACCGCATATTTCTCCTAATCTCCCGAAAGCAGTGATGCGATGCCACTCGGTCCGCTCTTGCATCTCCCCGCTGTTTTTATCTTTCCATTTATTGGAAGTTGCTATACTGAATTTTGCAACCGCCATGCCGCTCGGTGTATAGCTTACTTCAGGATCTCTGCCAAGGTTGCCCACTAAAATTACCTTGTTAATCATCGTTTACCCCCTCTCATTCAGCAAATGTTCGTTTGCAAATAGATACATAAAAATAACCGTATTGTCAAACAACGATGTTATCCCAACCCGGATAAACCGGCCTCCGGCTCGTAGAGCCTACGGCTCGGAGAGAATTAAATAAGATTCTCACGCCCCGGTTAAATAAGTGCAAAAGCAATTTAACTGGGTAAACAAAGGTGCCCCAGTACGATCTGCAGGCCTGTCCAGGCAATTCCACGGGGCTTGTCCCGGCAATTCCACGGGGACCTACGGGGTAAACAAAGACGCCAAGATTCTTAAAAAATTTATCTTTGTTTTCCTTTGCGGGCTTTGCGCCTTTGCCTGCCCAGTGAAATTCACGATAGTGAGGAGCGCAGCGTATTTAACAGGGGCGTGCAATAATGTACTGCTTAATAATTGATTTTTGCCATAATATGCAAAAAATTTACACTTAAGGGCCTAAATTTAGCGTAAACAAAACGGGAAGAAAGTTTCATAAAATCGTAAAACGATTTTATTTTAATATGGAAAGCTTTCGCAGAACCCGGCCGCCCGCGGTCTCTGTCGCACGCAGGGCTCCATGGGGACAAATTTCTATACAGCAGTAACAGCGGATACACCCGTCATAATCAAAATCGATGGTTTCCGCCTCTTGACTGATGGCCTTTGCCGGGCAATATTTCCGGCACTCCCCGCATAATTTACAAAGAAGGTCGTCGACTTCCGGCCGCTGGAGCAAATGCTTGCGCATGAATCTTTGAAGCGGTTTAGGCCCCATGGTGAGCGGTGCTGTATCCGGCAGCTTGAAATTTTGAACAATATTAAAGTCTCCGCTGATATAAACCGCATCGCCGGCCAACCCTAAAATCTTGGCCGCCTTGTGCGTGGGAAGTTCATCCGCATCTACGCCTAATACGCTGCAGATTGCCATGTCAACGGCGCAAGCATCTCTGCCGCCGACAAGTATTCCCAAATGCCGCGGGATACCGCTTTTCCCAGGCCCCTGCCCTTCGAGCGCCAAGATGCCGTCGACAATGGTAATCGCCGGGTTTACAGCCCGATAAATCTGTACCAGCAGCCTGGCGAACATATCCCTGTCCACCCCGCTTCTGAGGTGCCACTTTGTTTTCCTTAAACCAACGATGCAGCCGAAAAGATTCTTGACCCCCAGCGTAAGAAACATTCCCGTATGGGTTTTTAGTTTGGGCAGGTTGATGACGACATCCGCTTCAACCGCTTCCTCGGCAATTTCGATACGCCCGAAAGGCTGACCGATATCTATTTTTACCGATTTTTTAAATGCTTTAAAATCAACATCCAGATCTTTAAGTGCTTGATAATATCCACCCTCTTGCATTATTTTTTCGAACGACCCCGTGGCGGGACTGTCTGCAATCAGAGGACGGGCACCTTTGCTCAGCACATATTCGGCCACAGCCCTGACAACATGGGGGTGCGTGAGGATAGCGGTTTCAGGATTGGCGGGTAAAAGCAAGTTTGGTTTGATTAGTACCCTGGATTGCTCCGGGACCAGACCTTCTCCCATGGCGTCAATCATTTCAAAGATTATCGGCTTTAGCGTTTTATAATCGTATGCAGCAGTTTTAGTAAAAACTTTAATCATAGCAGAGACAAATATTACCATTAACCGATTTTTTCAAGTTGTTTTGTAATTTGGCAGCCACGCCCAAAATTCCCATTTTTCTTAATTCAAAAGCATGCTTGAGGATTAAGCTCGTTTTATCCAGTCCTTTGCGCAGATCATAGCTGGAAAAACGATCGTGTTCAGGATGCAAAAGGATATGTTTAGTGATAACGTTTTGATAAAGCTCCGGGTAAAGCTCTTCGAAATAATAGAGACCGCCGGTTTTTAAAACCCTGGATATCTCTGCAAGAGCGCTGCGCCAATCCGGAACATGATGTAAAAAACCGAATCCGAAAATTGCATCTAAGCTGTCCGCCTGAAAGGGGAGCCTTACTGCATCCCCCACAGACAAAGATATCTTTTTCATATCAGCCCCGCCAAGATATTTCTTGGCCTTTGCAATCATCTTGATGTCCAGGTCCTGGACATGAAGAACAGCGGGCTGAAATGTTCTGAGAATGAGTTTCGCGCCGGCTCCGCGGCCGCAGCCCATTTCCAGAACGGTTTTCCCCGGCACCAGCGGCATCATGCTTTTAAACCATGCTATTTCGATCTTCTGTTTGAAAATCATCAGCGGGTTGTTGACCACCCAGCGTTCAGCCCAATTCAGTTTCATCGCCACTCCCGCTTAGTACACGTATTCTTAAATACGATATCGTATTTAATTGAATAATTTATAATCACCGCTGAGACGCAGAGTTCGCAGAGAATTTGTTTCTTTTTTGCTTTCCGCTGACCTCCGACCTCTGACCTCCGACCTCCGACCCCTGCTCCCTGAACCCTGAAATAGTAACCAGTAGGCAGTGAAAGATGAAAGGTGACTAATGACGAGTGACAACGGACAACGAACCAATCATCAATCCCAAATCATCAATCATCAATCCCAAATCCTCCAACCTCCAACCTCCAACCTCAAACCTCCAACCTCTCAATCTTTTACCGCCATATGGATAACCGCGATGCCGTTGGTAAGGTTGCGGGTTGTTACCTGTGAAAAACCCACCTGTTCTAACATGGCCGTCAATTCACCGGGCAGGACAAACGTGCGTATCGATTCGACAAGATGCATATAGGCCTTGCGGGACCCCACAATAATTCCGCCAAGCAAGGGCATGACATAAAAAGAATAGAGATCATAAAGCTGCCGGAACAGGGGCGCTGTCGGTTTTGAAAATTCCAGGCACATTATTTTGCCCCCGGGCTTCAGTATGCGATACATCTCCTGCAACCCTTGATCCATACGGGGTACATTACGGATTCCGAACCCTACCATGGCGGCTGCAAAAGATTTATCCGCAAAAGAAATGTGTTCCGCATCTCCTAGCACAAATCTGATATGTTTTCCGGATGCACCGCCGCTTACTTTATGCCGACCGATGTCGATCATGGACCGGTTGATATCATATACGATCACCTGACCGGACGGCCCCACAACTCTGCCGGCCAAAAGAGCCAGATCGCCGGTGCCGCCGCATACATCCAGAACCCGGTCCCCCGGATTCAACGCCAGCATCTTGACGGCCGTACGCTTCCACAAGTGATGAATTCCGAAACTCAACAGCGTATTCATCAAATCGTATCTGCGGGCAACCTTATTGAAATGCCGCAAAACATATCGGGCTTTTTCATCCATAGACACTTCCCGATATCCCAGGTAGGCCGTTTCCCGGCGGCTTTGATGCTCACTGAGTCGATTAAGACCGTCATCTTGATCGAGCCATTTTGATTCTTTCATCATCATTTTATCGGCAAACCGGATTCTTGAAATAGGGGTTTTAAGTAAGCGAGGCTTTCCCGGCCGGCAAACTCGGGAACATCTTCATACGGATAAAGCTCCAAACTAATATCGCCTTGATATTTGAGTCTTACCATGGCCCTGAAGGTATCAAGGAATTTAACGGCCCCTAAACCTGGAATCAGATGGTTGTGAACTCTACTAGCAGCAATATCTTCCAGATGAACGTGCCCCACCCATTCAAAAAGTTCTTCAAAGGCCGCTGAAGGGTCTTCGCCGGCACAGAAAAAGTGTCCTATATCAAAATTTATTCCCACTGCGGCTGACTTGACATCCTTAATAAAAGACTTGAACTCCACTGAGTTCTCAAGCAACAGGTCCGGCTCGGGTTCAACCAGTATTTTTACTCCCAGCTCTTCCGCCAGCGGTATTACTCTTTCCAGGCCCCGGTGAAACAGAGACATTGCCCCATCCCTTGACATACTGCCTAAAGGCCCCCCGGGAGGAACGGATATGTTTTTGCATCCCAGTGTGTCAGCAGTTTTCAGGCTTTCAAGGGTATGCTGGATGCGGATTTCACGTCTTTCCTTTTGGGGTTCAATCCAGGAGGGAAGGTAGGTATCCCCGACAGCAAAAAGAGTAAAGCTGTTTAGGTTGGTCACTTTCAGGTTGTGTTGCGCGAGGACATTTTTGAGCCGAGCCATCTTTTCCGTATCAAAGTCCGGAGGGTAGAGATGGGGACGATCGCACATGATTTCAACACCTTGAAAACCCAATCCGGATATTTTTTCAAGGGATTCGAAAAGTGTGAATTTAACAAATGCATTGGTGCTGTATCCGAAAATCATGATGTATCCCTGTATTAAGTTAAGAGTGCTGAAATATTATATTTAAAAAACACTCTTGTTATTTGTCATTAGAGCGCTTCGCTTGAGGAGCACTTCGTTTGAGGAGTGGCCTGGCGACCTTGAGGGGTATTAATAAAAAACCTTTTTACCCTTCAAGCGAAGCGCTCCTCAAGCGAAGCGCTCTTCAAGCATAGCGATCTTTTTACCAGCACACACCCCTTCTTTGTGTCTTTGTGCCTTAGTGGCTGACAAGTTATTGTACTTTAAGCTTTAGGCACTTTTCATCACATTCTTTTTCAAGTTTACCAAGACTCAAGACCTGATCTTCGAAGTGCAAGGGAGGATTTTCCCCGACCGGTTTCTTGAAATAAAACCCGAGTTCCGGAATCGGGCCGCAACGTCCCGCCATCTGCAAAACCGCCATCCAGCGGGCCAAATCCACAACCATGGGAGCGGCCAGAATCGAATCACGGCCCTGAAAGTTCAATCGGATACTCATGGGTAGCCCAAACATGCCCTGAAAATCGATGACATCCCAGGCTTCCTTGGCGTCGCCACGGGGCGGATAATAATCGATATGGACCTTGTGAGCAGGCGCGTCATACCTCTGACCCACGGAATATCCCAAAATTTCTTCCAGCAGTCCGGTTTTGTTGGCCACCTTTGCGGCCGCCCGTCCGGGATCCATGAGGTTTTTTCCATCGGCATTTCCCAGAATATTAAGGCTGTACCATCCGTCTACAATTAAACTGCGGGCTTTTAAGGCCGAGGCCAGTACTACTTTAAGATAGGTTTGACCGGTTTTGCCGTCGCATCCGGATATGGGAACGTTTTGTTTGACCGCTTCTTGAACAACCACAGGGACTTCTAAATGGTTGGGCGTGAAGTTCACTACCGGGGTTCCTGAAAGGATGGCCGCCAGGACATAGGCCAAATCCGGCAAGTCCACAGGGTCTATTTGCGACCGTAGTTCAGTCAGGCTTTTAAAGCGTTCAAGATCTTTATGTGCACTGGCAGGCAGCAGGTTAATCAGAACCGGCAAGGAATCGGGATACTGTTTTTTGAAAACCCGTATATCCTTTATCAGTTGCTCGATCTGGCCGTTAAGGTCAAGATCCGCAGACGGCGCCTCGAAGATGGAGGTATGTTCGAGATCGGCCTGGTATGGTCTCCAGAGATTTTCGGGAAGCACTCCGTATTTTTTAACACAACCGGTAAGCTCTGCAGGTTGACTATCCCAGCCTGTCATATAGATCTTTTGGGGAGGACCCAGATAGGGAAAACTATTGCCTGTTGTCAGACTGGGTAAAACCGCCTCAGGATGCTTTCGCATCATGGCCACAGCGACTGCCACGGTAGATGCAACCGTTCCTTTGGCCCCGGCAACCATTAACAAAAGAGAACGAGGTTTAAAATTATGCGAATTTATCATAGGCCTCTTTACATTTACGGTTTTTTCGTTTTCTGATCATTGCCCCACAGGGAACTGCCGCCAAAGCGATCAAACCACCATTCCTCAACGGAAACATATCTGCTGACCTCTTCTTTGGAAAAAGAGAATTTGTAGTTCCGGCAATAATCGTTAATGAGCCTGTAGGCAGCAATAATCCTGGCTGTCATTTCCTTGCACCTTTCTTTATCGCCTTCACAGCGGTCCGGATGCCATTTTTGGACAAGAGCCCTGTAGTTCGCCTTGATTTCTTCCATGGTTGCGTGTTCGGGCAGTTCCAGCAACTTCCTGGCCGCATTAATTTCCTGAAACATACTCATTCAAAAAACCCTTAAGCCCTCATCCTCCGAGGGTATTGAGAAGTTACAAAATAACAACATAAATGAACATTATTAATAATGCAATATTTTGTGAC
>JAQYVG010000230.1:0-4878 GCA_030145595.1 Desulfobacterales bacterium
AAAAAGGTCTTTTTCATCCCGAAACCAACCTTGTTTGACCATATCTATGGCTTTGTTATACAATTTTTCTGGTACTTCAGTTTGAATAGTTTTCATAATGCTTCTCCATTTTGATAGAATTTTCTTATCTGTGTTCATTTGTGTTCATTTGCGGTTTATTCTTTTTTTCTTATCACACTTGTCGGGTTTCGGCACCAATGGAAAAATATACCATATCTTTTCCACCGCAACCCCGCAATCGATTATGTGCTTCTTTCCACTAATGGCTAATCAAAAATGAAGCGAAAGTTATAAACTCAAGTTTCGCACCCCTGAAATGGCGCAAATCCGCTTAAAGCATCGGTTAGAGCGTCTAAATAGTGCTGAAAATCTTCATTAATTTTGAAAATGTCAAAAATAGTTGAGAAGGAGACGAGAAAGAGGCCACGAAAGAAATCCCAAAGCCTATGGGCATAAGTTGTCACCGCAGTCTCGTCTGCTATATGATCAAACAATTCACCCAATGTCGAGTAGTTCTCAAATTTATTTAAATAATTTAAAAGGTTATATCTCAAGAAGCTGGCTGTGGTGGCAAAGACTTGAGCATTAAAGTCGTTGCTTTGGTCTTTGCCGAGTTCAAGTTGCTGTTTGCATTCCTTGAAGCACACTTCTATCGGCCAGCGTTTGATATATATTTTTATGATCGTAGAGGCATGCAGCCGGGTATTGGTACTGAGAAAAGCGGCCCATTTTGGTCCTTTTTTCTTTTTCTTACCCTTAGTGCTATCTACTTCCGGCTCACGATACCCTCTAGAAAATACGATCACAGCTTCTTGATCAGATTTAGGCAGTTTCACTGTAACCCGTTTTAGTAACAACCCTGTTCTTTGATCTTTTTTAAGACCATTTTTAACTTTTTCATAAAGCTTTGACAGCTTATATTTTTGGCCTTTGTATTCGTATTGAACATTGCTGTCTTTAAGTCGGCAAACAACGTGAATACTTTCTTTGATCTTGCGAATTCCATTGATGAAGTCGGGCCAGGCATACCAGCTGTCAAACAGGACATAGCCGGGCACAATGCCGCAATTTACAGCGCTTTGGATCATCATTAACGCCAGTTCCAGTTTCGTATAATGTTTGGCTTCAAAGCTTCTTTGGCCACTGTTTTTTCTTGGATCGCCGATGTTTTCAGGACTTTTACTGTTCCGCTTTTGCCCAAAACAGTATGCAAAATCAAGTGGGTAAAAACCATGTGAAGTAAAAAGTCCAAGGATTACGGCGCAAAAACCCAATACACTGCGACCAATATTATGGTCGTAAATATAAGAGACGTTTTCAATCTTTTTGCCCAATTTGGCAAGAGTTGTATCATCGATCACAAAATAGCGTTCTTCCTGTGGAATATTATCAAGCTCAATCGCCTTGAAAATCTGGCTATTGACTTTGTACATGAAAGACCGCCACCGATATGCGGTATTATGTTTGAATCTATAGAGTGTATCCTTTCTGGATTTAGACCAATGTTGCCAATGTTTTTTACAAAAGCTGTGAACAGATTTAACTTTCAACAAAGGCAATATCATCAATATAAACAGAAGATGTGATGCGTGGTAACCGTCTTTTTTAATAATATTGGCTTTGCATAACCACGTTTTAAACTTTAGCGAAGAAAAAGCGCTGTCGATTCTTGATTCGATATTATTTTGGCCGTTTCTCAGATAATTTTCAATTTCTCCTTTGAATATTTTACGCGTTGTGGTAGACATAATTTGAGGACTCCTTTTGTGAATATTTATATTTAATTCGGATAATTATATATAACACAAAATGGAGTCCTTTACTACTATGAAATAGAAGTAAAAGAAGTAATTATGTGTCGCAAACCCGCATTAGGGGGTGCGAAACTTGAGTTATTATTTATCTCCATTCAAGGGTAGTAAATATAGAAGAAATTATCGCCTTGTCCCTTAAGTTATTTAGGGAGGAGTTTCGGGTGTTTTAAAACGAAAACAGGAAAGGTTGGGGACCGCTTCGTTTCGAAGCGGTATCCCTGCCATACCCCACTCGGTCAACCGCAAACCCCCATCAATTATAAAACGGGCCCGAACACTCCAGAGATACTGGGTAGAAGGTTTAAGGGGTTTCTCCAGTTTATGGGCGGGCAGTTTAAGGCCGTCGCGGGCATATCTTAATTTTCCTGACGGTCCTATAACCGTTGTCCAGATGCGGAGTTCGTAAGTGACGTCTTGGACCCTGTCTGCGAAGTCATCTTCCGGTCGCGGGAACGGCTGCCATTGAAAGGTCGGCTGAAGAGAGTCCACTTCCACGAATTCGCTGTATGTGGCAAAGGTTTTCTTTTCCACAGGCGGATATTCCGGATGGAGGCCTACGACGGACACGCCACCGCAACCTGATAAAATGGAAAACACAAGAATTATGCGGATACTTTGTCCACATAATTTAGCCAGGATCCGCCACGTGGAAAGAGATATATTTTGCTTCTTAAAACCTATATTCAATATATTCAACACTCCTCCGTGTGAATTCATCCGTTAACGCGATGGTATCGGATACACCAGAAACAAATCATCGACAATCTTCTCAGCGATCTCCGGGAAACATGTAACGAACTCATCAACGAACAACTGTCCTTCATTCTCGGCCCACTCGAGGTATTTTCTTTCTTCTTCACTGCCACAAAAAAAAGTCTCTCTGATCACGACTTCGTTGTCAAGTGTCCGGATCAACCGGGCATCCACTTCGATGAAAGCATTCGAAGGCGGGTCAAAACTGTAAGGCCCCCGCAATCCGGTCTTCTCGATCCTCAGTTCCAAAACAGTATCAATATTTCGAATCTCTATCCGGTCGTATCGGACAACTTCATTTGGATCTCCGGGACCTGTTTCAGGCAGGTTGACAAACTCGAGATCTGTCCGCTCCTTTCCCAGCTTCAGCACCTCTTCTATAAAAGTTTGGCGAAGATTCATTTTTCTCAGTCTATCAATAGCCTGTAAGTTCGCTGCTTCCGCTTTCTCGATATCTTCAGCCGGTACACCCTTTGTGGCGCCATACAGACTCCCCGCAACTGCGGTGAAAGGCGCGACCAGCAGCCCCAGTATGGTTCCACCCGGAATCGGGGAAACAGCGCCGATAACAACAGGTGTTGCCGCGCCGACATAAAGACCCCTTGCCGCGCCGCCTGTTATCCCTTTGGCCGGCCTGATTGTTTCTTGTTTTAAAGGGTAGGAAGAAATGGTGACGCCAATGCTCCCGAAGCTGGACCGGATTTCCTCCAAATCATCCGGCGGCATCATGTAGATTTTCGGCTTTAGGCTACAACCGGTCGGCCCGAGCATAGCCATCACACCGACAAGGATTGTAACGGTAAGGTAAAAGATAGTTTTTTTTGTACGGCTGACCGGATTCTTTATCAAGCTAGTACCTAAACTTGCCGTTTTCATAGATGGCTCCTGCATTTTCGACAGAAAAATTAATACACCATAATTGCTGAATATTCAAGTGCTTTTTCGCTCACATTGCAGCATAATCCAGGGATATATAGGTAGGGCCTTATTATCGACCGCCGGCACCAGAGGCTATAATGCCTTTACACTTTGATCTTTTTTGGTTATCGTCTTCACAGGAAAATATTGCACAAATTCTAACTTAAAATCAGGATGTCTTTCTTCTTTCAATCAGGGAAAGGAGAAAAGATTGTGAATTTCAGAATATTAATGATTTGGAAAAAGATAAATGCAAAGAGACTGGCCTAAACCGCAAAATATTTTAACTTGGGTGATCTGCTTGTGTGTCATCTGTTGTTTCTTTTTGGTTGGCAGTGTCCATGCACAAATGAACCTAAAAGATGATCCAAATGTTAGCGAATCCAGCGATACACCACCAGGAAGTCCAAGCTGGGTTCCGCCTTCAGCCCTTCCAGAAAAATTTGACTGGATCCAGTTAACTTCCGGTGAGTGGCTCAAGGGAGATCTCAAAGTACTCTATAACTACAAATTAGAGTTTGACAGTGATGAATTGGATCTTTTGGAATTAGACTGGGAAGACGTCAAACAGGTTCGAGGGCATCAACTGCACAGCGTTCGTTTTGAAGGACCCGTGACAGTGGTTGGTATTTTGAAAGTCATTGATGACAAAGTTTTTATCACGACCGAAGAAAAAGTATTAGAGTTTGATCGCAGCCGTTTGATTTCCATTGCTCACGGGAAACCGGAAGAAATCGGTTACTGGTCATCCAAGATATCGTTGGGTTTAGATGTTCGAAAAGGGAATTCGGATCAGATAAATTACAGTACGTCGGCATATGCCAAGCGTCGGACTTCAGCATCGCGTTTTCACATTGATTATCTTGGTATCTTCAATAAAACAGAAGGGGTCGAAACCGCAAACAGCCAAAGAATCAGCAGTTATTACGATATTTTTAAAACGCGTAAGTTCTATTGGCGCCCGGTGTTCGGCGAATATTTTCGGGATCCATTTTCGAATATCGAATATCGTGTCAACGTTGGAACCGGCATCGGTTATCATATCATCAATACTTCTAAAACTGAATGGGATATTACTCCGGGGCTTGCTTATCAGTATACTCAAAACGTTTCCGCAGAGGCTGGACAGGATACAAACAGCTCGACACCTGCCTTAGTGGTGAGCACAAAATATGACACAGAATTGACCAAGAAAATCGATTTTAAAGCATTATACAGGTTTGATATTGTTAACCAAGAATCGGGAAAATATACACATCATGTGAGAACTGCCCTGGAAATCGAATTAACACGCAGGCTTGATTTGGATTTATCTTTTGTCTGGGATCGAATCCAAGATCCCAAACCCGAAGCCGATGGCCGGGTGCCCGAACAGGACGATTTTTATTTTTTC
>JAQYVG010000230.1:4888-5188 GCA_030145595.1 Desulfobacterales bacterium
AAAATAATAAATGAAGGCCACCGGACTTGTTAACGTTGATGAATCAGAAACATTTACCGCACCGCTACCGACGTTTGGACTGCGTGCAGATTTTGCAATTACTCCCGAATGGTTTTTAAGATCTAGTTTCGAGATTTTTTATTTAGAGATCAAGGAATTTACAGGCCATATCTACGAATCAAAGGTTGCACTTGAATATTGTCCCTGGAAACATTTGGGATTCGGTCTTGCTTTCGATGTATTTTCAAGTTTGTCTCATCCTCCCGCGTACAAACTATGCTGAAGACATATTTCTCAATC
>JAQYVG010000231.1 GCA_030145595.1 Desulfobacterales bacterium
CATCGAACTGCTTCGAGACATACCTGATCCTTTGAGTCGTAAAGGGGCAATCTATTTATCGCCATTAATGGATAGTCCCAAAAAGCGTGAATTGGTGCCACAATTTATAAAAATAAAGAATAAGAGTCGACTTCCTGTTTATATCTATTTGATTCAACGTTTATAGAAAAAATATGGGGTACTGATGGTGAATCTTTGGCTTAATATTCCGGCTGCGGACTACGAGGGGCATATGGGCAGTCCGAATGTAGACCAGCTTTCGTTCCTTGCCCGTACATTCAAAGAGACCCTGGAACATCACGATTGCGATTCTGTAGCATTGCTCGGGTGTGCAACTGGCAACGGTTTAGAGCACGTAAAAAGGGGGTTCACCCGTCGAGTTACTGCTGTAGATATCAATCCTGAATATCTGGAAGTTCTTCGACAGCGGTATGGGAATAGTGTTCCCGGGCTTGAAGTTGTACAAGATGATCTTGAAAGTTGTGAACTGGAGAAACAAGCTTATTCCCTTATATTTGCGGGGTTAGTTTTTGAATATCTTGAACCACAAGCTTTACTTCAAAGAATAGCCAAATGGCTTCAAGTAGATGGCATTTTGGTTGCCGTTCTGCAAATGCCAGCTGAAGGGGCAAGTGTTACAGAAACACCTTACACAAGTATCAAATCTCTGAACTCAATATTTAACCTAATTGATCCAAAACAATTTAAAATCATCGCAGCTGATGTCGGTTTAATAGCAATTGAAGAAAAGTTCATTACTCGTGAAACGGGTAAATCATTTTACATTGGTACATACCAAAAAAGCACATAACAACCGCATGGAGTCCGACGCGCAAAAGGCACGTGCGGCTACTTCACCAAACCATGGACTCTGGCGTAATAAACAATACCAATCTAGAAATAATGGATTAATGAAGGGGGGCGAAAATGAACAGGAACAATGGAAAACCAGACTCCAAGGTCGTCAAAAATCGGCAAGATATCGGACAGTGCTTACAGGAAACATTTTATTGTAACTACAATCATAAAGCAATTCAGGCTACCGCTGAAGAACTGTCCAGAGGAACAAGCGACCTTGCCGAACTGGCTAAAAGGATGTTCAAGTATGTTCGTGATAATATCACATTTGGTTGTGACCTTTATAAGGTGAAGGCTTCGGATACTTTGGAAAAGGGCTTTGGAGCGTGTTGGAACAAATCGATTCTTCTTGTAGCTCTTTTGCGGTGCAAAAAAATTCCTGCCGAACTTGGTTCAATTCCGCTTGCGGAATCTGTCAATGAAAATGAGACACGCTTGTCATTAAATTAGACTCTAATTCATCAGTGGCGGGTTTGTTAATCCATGCCGCCACTGGAAGTGATTTTGGAACCGGCAGCTTGCCTTTAAACCGGCTCGGGTTCTTTTGGAAAGCATCGGCAAGAACCTGCGATCTTTGTTGATGAATCTGTTTATCCATTCCGTAATGGACTTGTTCCGGTGTCATCAGGGCAATACCTGAATGACGATGCTCTTTGTTATACCAGTTAAAAAATGTCTGGCAAAAGGATCTGGCATCCTGAATGGCGCCGAACCTTTGCGGGAACTGTGGACAATACTTCAGCGTTTTGAACTGGGCCTCTGAATACGGGTTGTCGTTGCTCACGTGCGGGCGGCTGTGGGTTTTGGTTATACCCAGATCGCTGAGAAGATGTGCAACCACCTTTGATT
Source organism: Desulfobacterales bacterium (assembly GCA_030145595.1). Classification (GTDB taxonomy): domain Bacteria; phylum Desulfobacterota; class Desulfobacteria; order Desulfobacterales; family UBA11574; genus Desulfatibia_A. The sequence goes on from JAQYVG010000231.1 coordinate 1,708, forward strand.
TCATACTCGATCCCCGATCGGCGTGAACGGTAAGCTGACCGTGTTCAATTTCCTGTTTGGCACAACTATCTTTAATAAGACGTTTGGCCAGAGCCGCCTGTTCGCAGTGAGCAATCATCCAGCCGACTACATAACGGCTGAAAATGTCCAGTATCACGTACAGGTAAAAATAAGTCCACTTTACCGGGCCTTTAAGTTTGGTAATGTCCCACGACCAAACTTGATTGGGTTTGGTTGCCAGCAGTTCGGGTTTGACGTATTTGGGACGTTGAACATGTTTTCTACGTTCTTTTACACATCCGTGTTCAGCCTCAAGGATCCGATACATGGTGCGAGTTGAACACAGATACCGGCCATCATCCAGCAGCTTGGCATATACCTGATGGGGGGCATCGTCACAAAATTGTTCAGAGTGCAGGACATCAACCACTGCCTGGCGTTCCCCGGAACTGAGGGCCAGCGGAGGTGCCGGTCGTTGGGTACTGTTATTTTCGGGACGGATCTTCGAACTTTGATGCCGATAGAACGTGGCCCTGGGTATCTGCAATGCCTCGCAGGCAGGCTTTTTGCCCACATATGGACTTAATTGCTCGGCCAGATTTATCATTTGCTTTCGTCGATTTCGTCCAGATTCTGAGCGATTCCCAGAATCTCTGACATTTTTTTTTGAGCTTCGATGATCAGCTCAGTCTGTTTGAGTTTTTTTTGAAGACGCAGGTTTTCTTTCTCAAGCGCAGCTACTCGTTTGGACAGGGGGTTTTTCTCTTTCCGCTTGCGGCCGCGTTTTTTGGGCGTCATAGCTTGAAGCAGTCCCTTTGCTTTCTGCTTTCGCCATGTAGTCAAATATGAGAAATAGAGCCCTTCGCGACGCAGCAGGGCTCCCAATTGGCCCTGTTGTGTGCAGGCATCAGCTTCATCAAGAATTCGAAGCTTGTATTTGGCTGTAAAGTAACGACGCGGCTTTTTTTCGGGAACCTCTGGGTCCGGTGGCGAGCAAACCAACGAATCACGACCGCCAGCCATGGGGGCAACTCCGGTCGCCCCCATGGCTGAAACCTGAACCTGCTTACTGTCTGGGGATGTCAGTTGTATTGTTTTCATGTAAAATCTCCTACCCGCCCTACACTAATTTTTCAAGGGGTAGGTGTCTCACTTTCATTGGCACAGAGGGGGGATCAATATGGAAGAATGTTAACAAGTCGTTTAGGATATACTTACGAAAAAAATAGTGAAGATATGTATGAGGGACTTTTAAACAGGCAAGAAGATGCTATTCGCAATTCAGAAAGATTATTGCAAAATTATAACCCCCAGAATCCAGCAAGAGATAATCCTTCGACCACTGTTCATTTATTAGTTAATGAACTTAATACCTACATTTGATAGTTATCCCTTTAAAGATCATTTTATCCGAAATGTTTTCTTGACTGTCGGCTTGTGAAGTCTTGGATAAGGTTAACAGGCTGGAACTGTTAAGAGAACTGGTCCGCTTTCGTGACCATAAATGCGCCAGAAACGCCACGAAACTGAGTAAATTTAAAAGATTCTTACACCAAAATGGAAAAGCCGCTTGGTCACAAGCGGCTGATTTCATTTTAGAACTATGGTCGGGGCGAGAAGACTCGTCAGCCTCTGGCTGATTTGAATGCGCCAGAGGCGCACAAGCCTCCTTGGAGGGTTGCTTTATCCGCCTTAGGCGGGTTCCGACTCAGCCTCTAATTCATCAAGCCACTTTCGGCCTTGTCCAGATTTGAGAAATTTTTCCCTTGCCCTTGCAGAAGCGTGGTCTTCAAATTTTTCCGTATGTAGAACGAAGAAATTTCCGATAACCTGACTACCTTTGGTATTGTAAGACCGATGTTCTCTTAGACGACGAGGGAGGTCGTTGGTAATACCGACGTATCGCTTACCGGATTCACCTTTTAGGACATAGACTGTAACCATAACTTCCTCCACGTTTCAGCATCCTAACTGATAGAAATCAAAAAAGGCACCTGCAATGCAAGTGCCTTTTTATCATTGAGCAAATTTTGGTCGGGGCGAGAAGATTTGAACTTCCGACCCCTTGAACCCCATTCAAGTGCGCTACCAGACTGCGCTACGCCCCGACAAATTTGGTGATTAGCACTTTGGATATACCATGTCAAGGTAAGTTGTGATATAGTCCCAATTGAGCAAATTCAATTGGTTGGTTGCGTGTTACGCGTCACGCGTTGCACGTTTTGATTGATGAATAACAACACTTGTTTTTCATTCTGAATAAAGTATCACTATGGATATTGAGAAAAAAATCCCCGTAAAACCTCCGCGGCTGGTGCCGGGAGATACCATCGGCATTGTGGCGCCTGCCAGTCCTTTTAGTCAGGCAAGGTTTAACAAGGGCGTGGCTGTGCTGGAATCCATGGGGTTTCGGGTCTCCTTTGACGATGATATCTTTATAGAGCAAGGGTATCTTGCCGGGACCGACGCCCAGCGCGCGGACTTTATAAACCGTTTATTTGCCGACCAGAAGATCAAGGCCATAGTCTGTGCCCGGGGAGGGTTCGGCGCTATGCGCGTACTTGCACTGCTCGATTATGAGGTTATTAAAAAGCACCCCAAGATTTTTGTCGGTTACAGCGATATCTCGGCGCTGCTGTCCGTGCTCGATACAAGATGCGGTCTGGTTACCTTTCACGGGCCCATGGTGACGACGCTGGCAGATGCCGGCCAAGAGACTAAAGAGGCCCTGCTGGCGGCCTTGGCATCTGATGTCAAACTGGAACTTGCTCCCGCAAACGGCAGGGTAATTAAACCGGGACGGGCTTCCGGGCCCATAGCAGGCGGGAATCTAACCACCCTGTGTCATCTTGTGGGAACCCCCTTCGCGCCGAGTTATAACGGCAAGATTGTATTTTTTGAAGACAAGGGCGAGGCTGCCTACAGAATCGATCGGATGCTGAGTCAGATGAAGCTGGCCGGATGCTTTGAGGGGCTTGTTGGTCTGGTGCTTGGTTCTTTTGAAGATTGCGGTGAGTTTGATGAGATTTGCAGGATTTTCGCAGAAATGTTCAAAGATGCCGGCATCCCGGTTCTGGCCGGTTTTGACATCGGTCACAGCAAAACCAATATCACGATTCCTCTGGGGATCGAGGCAACCCTCGATGCGGATCAGCAGCGGCTGACGTTTCATGAATCCGCCACTGTATGACACGACCTGGAAAGGCCGAAACCAAAAAATATTGGCCACAAAGGCACCAAGACACAAAGCAAGAGGATATAAAAGAGCGCTATGCTTGAAGAGCGCTTCGCTTAAGGGGGGTCTTTTTATTAATATCCCTCAAGGCCGCCAGGCCGCTCCTCAAACGAAGTGCTCCTCAAGCGTAGCACTCCAATGACAAATAACAGATGCAATTTGGAGAACACGGAATTCGTATGAAGCAAGTCGACCAAATGATGAAGG
>JAQYVG010000232.1 GCA_030145595.1 Desulfobacterales bacterium
GGCGCTCTCAGCATTAACTATGGATCCATTAACAAAAAACCCCATCGTCATTCTAAAGGAGGTTGACGGGGAAAGAGCCTTACCCATACGGATAGGGTTTCTGGAAGCACATGCCATTGCCAGTGAGATGGAAGGCATTCAATTCTCCAGGCCCATGACTCATGATCTATTGAAAAATTTTTTGGATCTTGTAAAAGCCAAGATAGAGCGAATAGAAATATGTGATCTGAAAAACAACACCTATTTTGCCTTAATCCGTATCTCGCATAAGAACAACGAAATGGCCATCGATGCAAGACCCAGCGATGCACTGGCTCTTTCTCTCAGGGTCGGAGCTCCTATTTTTGTGTCTGACAATGTAATCAAAAAGTCCGAGCTAACAGCTCGGGGGGGAGAGCCCGAGGATAAATCTGAAAAGGGAAAGCAGTGGACTGAAATGTTGAAAAGTTTAGACCCGGATGATTTTGGTAATACATAAACCTAGGTTAAGCGGTTCAACGTTCAAGGTTCAGAGGTTCAGAGGTTCAAAGATTCATAGGTTCAGAGGTTCAAAGGTTCAGAGGTTCAAAGGTTAACCCAGAACCTAGAACGAATAACCCAGAACGCAGAACCCAGAACGGTGAACCTAATTCGTCCAAGTACCTTTCGACTGACTTTCTGTCGGAACAGAAATCTACCCGTTTTAGCAGGTAGTGGTTTAATAATAAGGAGAATTTTAAATGCAGAAAAGACCGCTTAGGGTTCGCGAAGAAATAAATTTACATTTTCAGGAGTCGAGGCGCCCGCATGGCAAGGCGCGAGGAGGGCGAATAGCTGGCTATTTAACCGACGAGGAACGCAGCCAGGCGGGATGGATCGGCGCATTAAAATGTGAAGTTATTTTTGAGCGAGCCCTTAGATTGTTTTTAGTGCTTTTAACAGTGATAAGCCTTGTATTTATGGCGATATCGGTATTTGCAGTAGAAAAACCGCTTTCAGACGGGAAAGTTGCGGTTGTTAACGGAACAGTGATTCCACGGGCAGAGTTTGACAGAGGGATGGAGCGTGCCTACCGGGAATTTGCCAGTACAGGAAGACCTTTAAACGCATCCCAGCTGCCGGAGGTCAAAAAGGGTGTAATTGAAAGTCTGATCAACCAAGAGCTGCTTTATCAGGAAAGCCAAAATGAAAGTATAAAAATTGAAGATAATGAAATCGATGAGCAAATTGGTGCATTGAAAAAACGATTTCCAAGTGAAAAAGAATATAATACTGCCTTAGCAAAGATGAATCTTTCTGAAGCCGAGATTAAATCTCAGATTACCAAAGGCCTGGCCATTCAACAATTTATCGAGACGAAATTTGTTCAAAAAATTACAGTTTCCGATGATGAAACCAAAGCTCATTACAATAATAACCTGAAAAGGTTCAAGCAGCCCGAACAGGTGAGGGCCATGCACATTTTGATCATGGTTGCCCCTCAAGCGACTGAAGAACAGAAAGCTGCAGCACGTAAAAAGCTCAAAGAGTGCCAGAAGAGGCTAGGGCAAGGTGAAGATTTTGAAGCCCTTGCAAAAGATTATTCTGAAGGACCCAGTGCTGCCAAGGGCGGAGACCTGGGATATTTTAGCAGGGGACAAATGGTGCCACCTTTTGAAGAGGTGGCTTTTGCCCTAAAATCAGGAGAAGTGAGTGATATTGTCGAAACCAGGTTCGGATACCATCTGATTAAAGTTGTCGACAAAAAGCCAGGTTCGACGATGAGTTATGAGGAGGTCAAAGACAATCTCCAGCAATATCTGAAGCAGCAAAAAATTCAGGAACAAGTAAAGTTATACATTGAGAAATTGCAAACAAAGGCCAAAGTGGAAAGGTTTATACCTGAAAATCCAAAATAATAGAGGCTGTTTCAAAACGTTCAATTTTGTCCAAGGTCAAGGCAGGCGAATATTTTAACCACAGACATACATTGAGTATTTCGAGGATTAAAATTTGAGCCTAACGCAGAAATTGGGCAAAAGGGGATGTTTTGAAATTGCCTCTGAAGAAAGAAAATAGATTTATGTCAAAAAAATATCCGGAATGCCCGCTGTATAATCACAATAGTTGCAGAGAGCTTCATAATCCCAAGCTCTGTGCCATCATCAGAAAAGATAAGACTTGTTTTAAGAAAATAGCAAAACATAAGCCTAAGGCTAAGCCTAAGCCTAAGCAATAAAATGATCTTTATACTACATTCATATTAAATCTCTTTCAAAAGATACTCCTTTTCCCTGGCTGTCAGATGACGCCAGGCTCCCTGGGGAAGCTTTCCAAGCTTGATATTTGCAATCCGTGTACGTTTAAGTCTGGTAACCTGGTGCCCCACCTTTCCGACCATGCGGCGGATTTGCCTGTTTTTGCCCTCTTGCAATACGATGCGAAAACGTCGAGGGGAAATTCGTTTGACCTCGGCAGGTCTTGTTTTGGTTCCCATTAGCGGGAGACCTTTTGCCAGGGTGGTGAAGGCGCTGTCCGGAATAGGTCTTGCTACCGAAACATCATACTCCTTTTCATGATCAAACGAAGGATGTGAAAGTCTGTGATGGAGCCGACCGTCGCTGGTCAGAATCAGAAGTCCGGTTGAGTCTTTGTCAAGCCTTCCGACCGGGTATACCCGCTCGGGGACATCTACAAGATCAAGAACGATTTTTTCACCGGGCTGCCTGCAACTGGTGACAAATCCCGGAGGTTTGTTAAGGGCCAGATAGACAAGATCCTGCTTGTTCTCAATGGGTTTACCGTTAACTTCCACATGATCGGTTTTGGGATCGATTTTGGTGCCGAGCTGAGTAACAACAACACCATTGACCTTAACAAGTCCCTTTTTTATATATTCTTCACCCTGCCGCCGGGAACAGAAGCCGGCGGTCGAAAGAAATTTTTGCAGTCGCATCAAAATCATGTTTCGGGTTGCGTGTTGCGTGTTACGGGTTGCGTGTTGCGGGTTACGGGTTACGGGTTACAGGTTATGGGTTTTATCTCCAGTTTTTCTCCACATATTTTATAAACTTGTTAATTTTACCGCCCAGTTCGTCATATGCATTAAGCAAGCCATTAATTTCTTTTGAAATAAACTGATGGGTATCTTTAATAAAGTTTAAGTGAAGAATTGTCTCATCACATGATGCATGAGCATATATTAAAAACTTAATAAAGTCCGCCTTATATTTTTTTCGGCCATAACCTTCAACGATACAGGAAGTAATACTCTTTGATGATTTTCTTATCTGACTCCCCTCCTCAAATGTTTCGTAACTTGGAAGTTTTAATGATATTTTATGAACTTTAATAGCCAAATCATATGACAATCTATATATTTCCAAGTCTTTATAATTTTTCACTTTCTCGTTTTCCTAACTCGCAACTCGCAACTCGTAACTCGCAACATTTCTTCATGAGCGGTAGTCCGCATTAATCCGCACATAATCTGTGGAAAAATCACAAGTCAGCATGGCTGCGTTCCCGCCGGCGATGTTTAGATCAACGGTTACCGAAAAACCTTTCTTTTTAAGGATCTTGGTTGCTTCAGCTTCAACGCTTTTTCCACAGCCCATACCGGCTTTCACCATCTGAACGTCATCAAAATACACATCGATTTTATCCGGATCGACAGTGGCATCAGCCCTGCCGACAGCGGCTATTATCCGTCCCCAGTTGGCGTCCTCACCGAAAAATGCGGTCTTGACCAGTGGTGAATGAGCTACTGTTTCTGCTATGTTGCGTGCATCACTTTCCGTTGCCGCCCCTTGAACCAGGATCTCAACCAGCTTGGTAACTCCTTCACCGTCTCTAACCAGCTGCTTGGCCAGGTCCAAAAGGATATCATCTAAAATCTTTTGAAAAACAGCTATATCATCAGAGCTTTGGATAACAGCATCGGACAGCCCGTTTGCCATTACCAGCACCGCATCGTTGGTGCTGGTATCTCCATCAATGCTAATGCGGTTAAAGGACCGCTTTGCGGCCTTAACCAATGTCGTTTTTAAAACTTTTGAGGTTGCTTTAACGTCGGTGCAGACAAAGCAGAGCATGGTTGCCATATCCGGTCGGATCATTCCTGCGCCTTTGGCCACGCCAATAATTTTAAAGGCTTTGCCATTGATACTGCCTTGCCCGGTAGCGGTTTTGGGCACCTTATCGGTTGTCATGACAGCTTCGGCAAGGTCTGCAAAGCCCTGTGGGCTGAGAGCATCGATAATTGCCGGAAGACCAGCCTCGATCTTTTCCATGGGAAGCGGTTCACCGATAACACCGGTTGAGGCCACAAGGACCATCTCTTCACTAATCTTAAGGCCTGTAGCAGCTAAGCGTGCCATTATCCCGGCATCATGTAAGCCTGCATCTCCAGTGCAGCAGTTGGCATTACCGCTGTTGACAACAATCGCCTGGCAGATACCTGACTGTACCCGTTCCCTGGAAAGGATTACCGGTGCTGCCTGGACTTTGTTGCAAGTAAAGACTCCGGCGGCATTTGCCGGCACCTGTGAATAAATAAGCCCAAGATCCTTTTTCTCACTTTTTTTAATTCCGGCGGCAATCCCGGAGGCTTTAAATCCCTGCACTTCTAATCGTTCCATATGTATTAACACCCCTTTTTTAAAGGTTTTAATTTCATTTGACAGATTAGGCCAATATTGTCAAACTGCAATATGGAAAAATTTCCGGCACATTGCACGGTATGCGGCGCAAAGCTGTGCATTAAAAAAACCTGACGCCGGGTTTATCTGCACTGCAAGTCTTGCAGTAGCGAATACCCGCTGGAAAAGTATAAAGATTTGATGGATGATGTTTTCGAGAAGGCGCTTGCGAACATACGCTGTGACCGATTATGATGGTTTCGTAAAAAGCAAAGTTTTTCCTTTTTACGAACGTTTTAAGCTTTTAGTATTTGAGGGGTCGGGGAGTTTTCGCTGTAAGACCGCTCAATGCATAATCATATTTTAAACCGTGTGAACTCGTACATAAAGGTTCGTAAAGAAAGAACAGAAGCTTTCGCAATAATATTAATTGTTTTTCTTGACGAACCGCTGATTCTTGCGATGGCAGCTTTTGGCAATACGTCTGTTCTTTCTAACGATCCTTAATATACTCAAACAGCACACGCC
>JAQYVG010000233.1 GCA_030145595.1 Desulfobacterales bacterium
GGAATTCCGGCTTATATCTTTTTACGAGCCAAATCGCATCAGTCGAAGCATGGTCATGATTCTTTGTTAAAAAAATATAGTCTTCATGAAGATCACTGGACCCCATAATGTTTTCATAGTCCCAACCTGGAACCCAAAGCTTTTCTCCTTCTGCACTGAACAAAGGGAACAGTACTTCTATTGGCTGGCTAATCTGAAAAACTGCCGTATGTTTGACGGTGCTCATAGTATTTCCTGAGTGCTAACGTATAGAGTTTTATCCATTGTCCCGCAGACAAAAATGCGGGAAAGCCCAGTTTGGTAGAAACAGTTTAAAAAGCACGGACGGTATGTTTAATCAGCGGGATGATGGATAAAACTTTGTTGGACTGGGCCGCTCCGAGAAGCCGCAAAATACTTACCATTGTATATGGGGATTGTAAAGCTTTGACTTTGCGTAAGGATTTGCAAATTTCCGAAATTTACAACTCTCGTCGACCTGAGATTTGATTCATATAAGCCAAAAAAGGAATCAGGATGCCCAAAATTATTTCAAATAAGGCCGGTTATAGATGCTTCCGGCCGAATACCGCCAAGTTTGGGCGCACCGGTCCTGTTGTTCTTTGAGGAGCTTTAAAAAACGAAAGAACGTAATCATCCTGATACCCTGGTGTCGGCGACAAAAAGGCTGTCCGGGTGATTACTATAGCTGTACGTCAACCAAAATCAGCTTTAAGACCGCTGCGCCGGTGGATGCAGAATTTCAAATCCACTGGGGCCGACCCCTTTCGGGATCAATCCAAACGAGAGCATGGTTCCTTTCCCGCAGCGGTGACAAAGCGTAATATCCTTGCCCGTGAGTTTAAGCATCATCTCCTGCACCGACCGGTTGACGGCTTCCGGTAGATCCCGTGAAAGGCCGAGCAGTTCCCGGCACCTTCGGATATTTTTACCTTTGCATCGGTTTGCAAACAGCCCGTAATACCTGATCCGCATAAAACCTTTGGGCAACACATGCAGCAAAAAACGGCGGATAAACTCAACGGCAGCTAGGGTTGCCTGTTTTGTCTGTCCGCTGTCCCGATCTTTATACGCCAAGGTTACTTTTCCGTTTTCAAGGGACAGGATGCGATTGTTGGAAATGGCAACCCTGTGGGTATAGCGAGCCAGATATTCGAGCACATATTCCGGCTGCTCAATGGGGTCCCTGATATCTACAACCCAATCACAGGCGTAACAGCTATTCACCAGCGCCTTGAACCCGCCGGCAGTTCCAACAGATTCAGTGCTTCCAGGGAAAATCAACTCATTATTTTGATAGGCTTTGTTCAGATAATAGATAAATTTCCCCCTGAATACCGGTGACAAAGCCTGTATCGGAAAAAGGTAGTCATTTTCGCACCAGATCCATTGGTTCCTGTCATCGCTAAGAACTCCGCCCGGAACCAGACAATGCAGGTGAAAATGATCATTGAGCAATTGGTCCCAGGTGTGCAGAATCGAAATAAAGCCAAGTTTGCCGCCGAGTCCATTTTCCTGGTTTGCGCCGAACTCAAGCAGGGTCTTTGATACAGCCTTGAATAAAATTCGCAGCATCACCTCCTTGTTGCACAAAATGACAGGATTAAGCTCGTGGGGCAGGGTAAAGACTGCATGAAAATATGGCACCGGCAAAAGTTCCGCTTTTCGCGCTTCAAGCCACCTTTCCTTTGTAATGGTCTGGCACTTGGGACAGTGCCGGTTACGGCACGAATTGTAAGCATTGCGCTGGGTCCCACAATTATCGCAAGCTTCCATATGGCCGCCCAGATAGGCAGTGCGGCAATTCAAAATATCGTAGACCACTTTGTAGTGCTCCGGCGGCATCCGGTATTTTGACAGATAATCGGAAATGTGCTCACGCAAAATATCGGCAACTTCAATTTTCGGTTTTTTGCAACCATCCGCTGCTTGTGTTCTGCTATTTGTCTGTATCATCGGTATCCTCCCACGGGCTTGTGGTCTGCTTTTCTTCATCGACAAAATCAAAAGGACTTTTCACCATCCCAAGCCCTCTACTGGAGACATGAAGATATGCCATAGTGGTCGATAATGATCGGTGCCCCATCAATATCTGTATTCTACGAACATCGTAGCCTGCCTCGAGAAGATGTGAAGCAAAGCAATGCCGCAACGTGTGAATGCCTTTTCCTTTTGTAATGCCCGCTTTTTTCTTGGCCTTATAATAGATTTTTTGAACTGAGGATATTGATATGTGCCGTATCGAATTTTTTGCGGGAAACAGCCAGTTCTCAGGGCGGCATGCCTTATAGTAGACACGCAGTTCTTTTAACAGCCGCTGTGAAAGAATCGTATAGCGGTCCTTTTTGCCTTTGCCCTGCTCGACACGAATAACCATCCTGGAACTGTCGATATGTTTTTGTCTCAGCCTGACAAGTTCACTTACCCTCAACCCTGCTGAATAGGCTGTCATCAGTATGACCTGATCAGCGTCAATTATAATACCCGCCTGACGACAATTAAAATTCCCGAAATCAGAAACTGAAGAAAACTGGTATAGCTATCCGAGTTCTCAACGGAAAGGAGAGATATGGATGGTTACAGACCAGCAGGTAAGGAGGTTATTCAAATTGGTACAGACAGAGCAGAATTTCGGGATAGCGGCAATGAAGGCGGGCATGGATGAAAAGACGGCTCGCAAGTATCGGATGCTGGGTAAACTTCCCAGTGAATTGGGAAAGCGCCATACATGGAGAACCCGCAAAGATCCATTTGACGATGCCTGGTCTGCGATTAAGGTGATGTTGGAGGTCAATCCGGGGTTGGAAGCCAAAACCCTGTTCGAGGATCTTCAGCGTCGGAATCCAGGCCGATTTGCCGATGGGCAACTGCGCACCCTTCAAAGGCGCATCAAAATTTGGCGAGCATCGGAAGGCCCTCCAAAAGAAGTATTTTTCACCCAGGTTCACACTCCCGGCCAGCTGGGCCAATCGGATTTTACCAGCATGAACAAGCTGAGTATAACCATTGGTAGCCAGCCATTTGATCATTTGGTTTATCATTTTGTTTTGACGTATTCCAATTGGGAAACGGGAACGATCTGTTTTTCTGAAAGTTTTGAAAGTTTAAGCGAGGGGCTCCAGAACGCTTTATGGAAACTTGGCGGGGTTCCGGAAGATCATCGTACGGATTGTTTGACGACGGCGGTCCAAAAGACCAGTCATCCGGATGATTTTACCCGGCGTTACCAGGATCTTTTAGATCATTACGGTTTGACCGGCTGCAAGACGAACCCGAACAGCCCCCACGAAAACGGGGATGTAGAGCAGCGTCACCATCGATTTAAAAGAGCGGTGGATCAATCCTTGCTTTTAAGAAACAGCCGGGATTTTGCCGATCGCCATGAATATGAGCGATTTCTTCGCAGGCTGTTTGAACAGCTCAACGCAGGCCGCAAGGGACGCTTTTTGGAGGAACAGGCGGTGTTGCACCGGTTGCCCAAACATCGCATAGACGCCTGTAAAACCAGCACGACAACCGTCGGTCCCAGCAGTACCATTCGGGTTAACCACAACGTTTACTCGGTGGACAGCAGGTTGATCGGAGAACGCATTAAGGTTCGTCTGTTTATGGATCATCTGGAGATATGGTACGGGCAGAAAAGGGTCGATCTGCTGCCGCGCCTGCGCGGTGAGGGCAAACACAAGATAAATTATCGGCACATTATCGACAGCCTGGTACGAAAGCCCGGGGCATTTGAGAACTACCGTTATCGAGACGACTTATTCCCCACAAGCCGGTTCAGGATTGCATATGACGATCTAAAAAAACGATCTTCCCAATTACAAGCAACCAAGCAATACCTGAATATTTTATACTTGGCGGCCAAAGAGAGCGAAACGGCAGTGGATGCTGTTCTACGGATGATGATAGATAAAAATATAGCTATCTCCGATGAACAGGTAGAAGCACTGGTGCAGTCGGGCGAACCCGTGCCGGTTGTCACCGAGGTCCTTATCCCAGCAGTGGATCTGACTTGCTATGATCAGTTGCTCGTGGAGGTGGCGTCATGATGAACAGTACTGAAGAAATCGTCCACTATCTCAAGCAGCTTCATATGCCCACGATTCGTCACAGCTATGAACAAATCGCCGGGCAGGCCCGCGAGGAATCATGGAGCTACGAACAATATCTGTTGGAACTCATAAAACTCGAATGCGAAACACGGCGGGAAAACCGAATTGCCCGTAACCTGCGTGCTTCCAAACTGCCGCCCTCCAAAACGTTCGACAACTTTGACAAGAAACGTTTGCCGGCCAGGGTGTCCACGCATTTGAATGTTTTAAACGACGGTTCCTTTTTGAACCGCGCAGAAAATGTATTGGCCTTCGGTAATCCGGGAAGCGGCAAAACTCATCTTCTATGCGCCATCGGTCATGAGCTTATCCAACAGGATCGAAGGGTTCTTTTTATCTGCTGCGCTCAGCTGGTACAGGACCTGTTAATCGCGAAAAAAGAGCTGGAGATGGCCAAGCTGCTTAAAAAGCTGTCACGATATGATGCGGTCATCATCGATGATATCGGTTACGTTCAGCAAAGCCGCCAGGAAATGGAGGTGCTGTTCACCTTCCTTGCGCACCGGTATGAACGTGGCAGCCTGATGATTACCAGCAATTTACCTTTTTCGAAATGGGAGCAGATTTTTAAAGACCCGATGACGACTGCAGCCGCCATCGATCGCCTGGTGCACCACAGTGTCATCTTGGAGTTGAACATCAACAGCTATCGCATGGAGCAGGCCAAAAAGGAAAAGGAGAACGAAAAATGAAGGCAGAAAACGCTTTAAAGCCGGAATGGACGAAACAGGAAATCGAAGAAGCGATCACTTTTGTCAGATTGGAATTGTATAACCGGGACCGGCCCTGTGGCCCTCATCCGATCCGAAAACGGCTTCAAGAATTTTATCGCATCGCACCGTTGCCATCTGAAAGGACAATCGCCCGGCTATTATCCCGTCATGGCCTAACCCATCGTAGGACAGGAATTTATGAATAAAATGGCAATAGGGGACGTACATAAGTTTATAAGTTGACATATTTAATGGTTTCCTGATATGAGATACACATGCCGCGCAAGTCAAG